>NZ_AP021889.1:0-302536 GCF_011398355.1 Thiosulfatimonas sediminis | reverse complement strand
ATAGTGGCCACAATGTCTTTTCCTAAGCTGTTTACTTGGTCAGTTTTTGATAGAATATTGTACTTTCTTTTTTCTGATTTTTGCCTGTATCTCGGTGCGACATCACTAAGGAGATACGGAACAAGTTCGAATGGTTTCGGGCACAGAGGAATTTAACTGAGCAAGACGCCTGTTTTTGTCATGGCAACACCGCGCACTTAAATTTCTTAAAGCCCCGATTGAACTTGTTCTGTGCCTCGATAAACGTTTGCATTAAGAAAACTGGCCAATTAAGACCCTAGAGCGAACACCATTTATGCACGGATTAAATGAGCGACAAAGGCAAGCTGTCTTACACGTTGACACGCCAACCTTAGTTTTGGCAGGGGCAGGCTCGGGCAAAACACGCGTCATCACCGAAAAAATCGCCTACCTGATTCGCAAGCACGACTATAAACCGCACACGATTTATGCCGTAACTTTTACGAACAAATCCGCTAAAGAGATGAAGGAGCGGGTAACCAAGCTATTGAAAGACGACAATGCCAAAGGTTTAAATGTCTCCACTTTCCATAATCTTGGCTTAAACATTATCCGCCGCGAATACGCCGCGCTGGGTTACAAGGCCAACTTTAGTATTATGGATGCGACCGATGCCGCGCAAATTATTAAAGAGTTAATGCATAAACAGAATGTTGACCCAGAGATTGTTGATGGCGTTCAGTGGGACATTTCCAACTGGAAAAATGCTTACCTTTCGCCGCAACAAGCGTTGGAAATGGCGCAAGACGAAATGCAACAAGCCCGCGCTCTGTTATTCCAAGCCTATGAAAAACAGCTAAAAGCCTACAATGCGGTCGATTTTGACGATTTGATTGGCCTGCCTGTACGCTTATTCAAAGAGCAGCCGCGCATTTTGGATAAATGGCAAAACCGTGTACGCTATTTACTGGTGGATGAATATCAAGACACCAATGCCGCTCAGTATGAGCTAGTCAAACAATTAGTTGGGGTGCAAGCGCGTTTTACCGTGGTTGGCGATGACGACCAATCTATCTATGCTTGGCGCGGTGCTCAACCAGAAAACTTAGCGATGCTCAAACAAGATTTTCCGGCTTTAGAGTTAATTAAGTTGGAGCAAAATTACCGTTCGAGTAACCGAATCTTACAATCTGCCAACCATTTGATTGCGAATAATCCACACGTATTTGAGAAAAGTCTCTGGTCGGACATGGGGATGGGCGACCACCTCCGCGTCATTGCTTGCGCCAATGAGAACCAAGAAGCCGAACGCGTGGTATCAGAAATCATCTTACATAAATTCAAACATCGCGGTAAAAATCGTGACTATGCGATTCTTTATCGAGGCAATCATCAAGCGCGCTTAATCGAACGCGCTCTGCGCGAAAACAACTTGCCTTATGTTATTTCCGGCGGAAAATCTTTTTTTGACCATGCTGAGATTAAAGATGTAATGTCGTACCTCAAGCTCATCGTCAACCCCGATGACGATGCGGCTTTTTTGCGCGTAGTCAACACACCACGCCGAGAGATTGGTGCCTCAACGCTAGAAAAACTGGCCACCTACGCAACTCATCGAGGGATCAGCCTGTTTGATGCTACGCAAGAGTTTGGCATCACCAACATTCTCAGCGATAAAGCGCTACGCCGAGTTCAATTATTTGGCGAAAACTTGCTCAAGTGGGCTCAACAAGCAGAAGCGGCGCAGGGTGAAGAAGTCACCCATTTTGTGCGCGGTTTAATTGAGGAAATTGATTACGACAACTGGCTGCATGAAACCACCAATTCGCCTAAAGCCACCGAAAGACGGATTAATAATGTACGCGATTTAACCCTATGGATAGAGCGAATTATCAACAAGGCCCAGCAAGAAGACGGTGAAGAGAAAAAACTCGCCTCGATTGTCGCTCATATGACCTTGATGGACATGATGGAACGCAATGAGTCCGACCAAGAGCATGACATGATCAGCTTAATGACCCTGCACGCTTCTAAAGGCTTGGAGTTTCCATTCGTGTTCTTAATCGGCATGGAAGAAGAATTACTGCCGCATAAACAAAATTTAGAGTCACCGGGCTTAGAAGAAGAACGACGCTTAGCTTATGTTGGCATCACCCGAGCCAAACATACTCTTACCATGACCTACGCCAGCAAACGCCGCAAATACGGTGAAGATATGATATGTGAACCAAGTCGTTTTTTATACGAACTGCCGGAAGAACTCCTTCACTGGGAAGGCAAACCGGGTGTCGTGGTCAGCCAAGAAGAAAAACTCAAACATGGCAATGAAAACCTTGCCAACCTGCGCTCAATGCTCTCAGGTAGTTAAATGATGAATAACAACGGATTTAAGATGACTGAACCGATGACGGCCATTACGCCTTTTGAATATGCTCCCATGCCACATATCCATTTCGGCTGGGGCTGTCGCCATCGTTTAAGCGAGCAATGCCGCCAATACCAGCATATCGTTGTGATTAGCAGCCGCTTTTTAGCGCAACCAGGACAATTTGCCGCCGAGTTGATCGACAGCCTTGCTAACCATTGCCAAGTTCAAACGTTTATTGTCAGCGGCGAACCTTCGCCTGAATTGGTCGACAACATCGTACAACAATGCGCACACCATAGCGATGCGGTTATTGGCATCGGCGGCGGCAGTGTCTTAGATGCCGCGAAAGCGATTGCCGGTTTACTTCCATCACAAACATCCGTCATGGACTATCTCGAAGGTGTTGGCGCAGGTAAACCATTTAATGTTGACACATGCCCGTTTATCGCAGTGCCAACCACCGCAGGGACCGGCAGCGAAACCACTAAAAATGCAGTTTTATCTCGTATTGGCGCCTTCAAAAAATCATTCCGCGACAATAAATTATTGGCTAAGGCCGCGTGGTTAGATCCAGAACTACTGCAAACCTGCCCTAAAGAGATTCTGCATACCACTGGAATGGATGCTTTCACTCAGTTATTGGAAAGCTACACCACGTTAAAATCCAACCCCATGAGCGACGCACTGGCGTGGCAAGGAATGCAAAAATTTATTGGCGCTTTTGAATTGATTGACAGCGTAGATGCGCAACAGCAGCAGATTGGTTATGGTAATTTAATGCTCGCTGCCATGCTCTCCGGCACCACCCTTGCCAATGCCGGCCTTGGCGCAGTGCACGGTTTAGCGGGACCAATCGGCGCTTTTTTCACAGCGCCACATGGCGTCGTTTGCGCCAAACTCCTCAGCCCGATTACCGCCGCTAATATCCGTGCTTTAAAGCAGCACGACAATATCGAATTTTGTGCACCGTTCTTACACAAATTCGCTCAAATAGGCCGCTTAATCAGCCAAAAAAATAATTTAAGTGATAACGAAGCGCAGCAATGTTTACTCGACTACTTACAAGACTTAAGCAGCCGCTACGTTCCACAAGGCCTAGCAGAATATGGACTGAAATCAAATAATATTGAGGTGGTGATTGAAAATTGCCGCAGCGGAAGTATGCTCGGCAACCCCTTAACCCTATCCGATGAAGTACTACGTTACGCGATTGTCAGTAGCCTATAAATAATGCTTATCTAACAGTGAATTAAATTTATGTAAAAAAATACCAGTTAAGCCGAGCAAGCTTTGCCTTTTTCTTGGTATTGCGTGTATGATGAATGAAATTTTGTGTCTTCTGACAATACTTTCAAGGTTTTAAACTTGATTGAGTCATTCACTTGCAGACACAACGACAGACAAAAACGATAAATCTAACCAATTGAGAGAAGAATACTCATGAAAGTTCAGAACAATGCATTCAAACTTGGATTGATTGCTGCAGGAATTGCCTTTGTAACCACAGGCGCTCATGCTGAAAGCAACGCTATGAAAAGCCTCAACTCGAACGATGTTGAAGCACAAATTAAATTGTACGATGACTTAGACCAAGATGGTGTTAACGATAGCAGTGATCACTGTCCAAACTCAGCACGCGGCGCAACCGTTGACGCAACTGGTTGTACTCCGGTTATTGAGCCAGAAATCAATACTGCCGTTGAAGCGGTCACCATCTACGAACCCGTTGTAGAACAAAAAATTAATGCGCCTTTGCCAGAACCAATCTTCACGATGAACAGTGCTTTCTTTGACTTGGACAAAGCAACCCTTCGCCCAAGTGCAATCAATACACTGCGAGCCAATCTAAGCGCCCTAGATAACATGAAAGCGAACGACAACTTGCTGATTATGGGCCATACCTGTGACTTAGGGCCAGACGCTTATAATATGCGTCTATCATGGCGCCGTGCTAATTCGGTTAAAAACTTCATCGAGATGGAGAAACCTAACCTAGCCAATCGCATTTACATCGTCGGTCGTGGCGAACAAGAACCAATGGTATCTAACACCAGCGAAGCCAATCGCCAGCAAAACCGTCGTGTAGAACTGCGCGTACTACCTGGTAACCAAATCCTGCCAAGTGATGCAACTCAAACCATGCCGGCCGGAATGGATAAACGCAAATAATTTTGTTGATTTCAGCGTTAACAAAACGCCAGACAAGCAACTCGCTTTCTGGCGTTTTTTTATGCCCTTAAAAAACTTTCTATGCACAATAGTAAGAGATATGAGTGAACCCTACTTGCAGAAGATCAACTTTGTTTGTATCACGTAAAAAAAGGCCATAATTTTACGGATATCAATGCTTGTAAGCGTTTTACAGAAAGCTTTATTTGCTATACTTTGAAAACAAAAAAATTTCATCTGGATGCTTTATTCAAAAAAATAAACTCCTCACGATTCTCTTGAACAAAGAAATTATCCATGACAGAAAAATCAGAGGTCCCAGCTGTTGCAACACCACCAGCTGAGCAAAAAAACACCACAAAGACTAGTCATATTGAGCTAAAAAGCCCGTTATTGGACTGCTTGGTTATCTATACCAAACTCAATCGTAAGCCCTATACAAAAGATGCCTTAATCTCCGGCTTACCGATTCAAGACGAAAAAATAACTCCGGAAATTTTCCAGCGTGCTGCGGAAAGAGCCAACTTAAACGCGGCCTTCAAACAGCGTAAACTTGACGATATTTCCAATCTTGTACTGCCCTGCATTTTGGTGCTGAAAGATCGCCAAGCGTGTATTTTAGATTCGATCGACAAAGCACAGGGTACCGCGAAAATATTATCTCCAGAAACGAGTTGCGATGGCTTAACAGAACTGAGCTTGGAGAAGTTGGAACAAGATTTTACTGGCTATGTTATCTATCTAACACAGAAGCATAACCTGGAGAAAAAACAAGAAAATTTACTTGGCTTTGAAGAAGGCCATTGGTTTTGGAGCACCATGTGGCAGTCAAAATCAATTTATCGTGATGTGTTAATTGCCTCTTTTTTAGTCAACCTTTTCATTATCGCAACACCCCTGTTTGTGATGAACGTGTACGATCGAATCGTCCCGAACAATGCCGTCGAATCCCTCTGGGTTTTAGCCATCGGGATTATCGTAATTTATGTTTTTGACTTGGTGCTCAAGTATCTGCGCTCTTACTTTTTAGAAATTGCCGGTAAGAAAAGCGATGTCATCATGTCATCTAAACTATTTGAACAAACGCTCGGTTTAACCATGCCAAATCGTGTTGGTTCAATTGGCGCTTTTGCCAATATTTTGCGCGAATTTGATAGTATCCGTAGCTTCTTCACTTCCGCCAGTGTAACTGCGATTATTGACTTGCCTTTTGTTTTGATTTTCTTGGCAGTAATCTATTTCATCTCCGGTTGGATTTTTTTGGTTCCGCTGGCAATTATTGTCATTATCATGCTTTATAGCATCGTCATGATGAAACCGATTCAGCGCAGTATTGAAGCCACTTATGAAGCAAATAACGAAAAAAATGCGATTCTGATTGAAACGCTGACCGCCATGGACACAATTAAATCCATGGGGGTAGAAGCTCGCTCGCAATGGCAATGGGAGCAAGCCGTTGGAGAAATTGCTCGTGTCGGCCTAAGATCGAAAATGTTGCAAGCCTCAATTGGTCGTGCAACCGAGTTTCTTTCTCAATTAAGCACGGTGGTGATTATTATCGCTGGCGTTTACATGATTACCGACGGCGATTTAACCATGGGTGGTTTAATTGCTGCGGTGATGCTTGGACAACGTGCCGTAAGCCCTATGGGGCAATTTGCCAACTTGGCGACATCCTATTTGCAAACACGCACTGCCTTAACCTCGCTGAACAACTTAATGGAAAAAGAGGTTGAACGCCCAATTAAAAAGCGTTTTATCCAACACCCTAACTTTGAAGGCAAGATTGAATTTATTAACGTTACCTTCACCTATCCGAACGAAAGTAAGCCGGCTCTCCACAATGTCAGCTTTACCATCAACCCACAAGAGCGCGTAGGAATTATCGGGCGTATCGGCTCTGGTAAATCGACTATTCAAAAGCTGATACTGGGCTTCTACCGACCCGATGAAGGCAGTATTTTAATTGATGGCATCGACATTACCCAGCTCGACCCTGCCGAGCTACGCCGTAACATTAACTATGTTCAGCAAGATGTCACCTTGTTCAGTGGCGATGTCCGAGAAAATATCGCCTATCGCGCGCCTTTCATTGATGATGCCAAAATTTTACAAGCAGCTCGTACTGCTGGGGTGGATGACTTCGTTAAACTACACCCTGCTGGCTACAGCATGCGCATTACCGAAGGCGGTAAATCGCTCTCCGGTGGCCAACGCCAAAGCATCGGAGTTGCGCGCGCACTGTTGATTGATGCACCAATATACATGTTCGATGAGCCGACTAATGCCATGGATGCCAAATCAGAACAGATTTTGATTGAACGCCTTAGCGAAAGTCTGTCTAAAAACACCTTACTGGTCGTTACTCACAAAATGAGCATACTGCAACTAACCGATCGTTTGATGGTTATGGAAAATGGTAAATTGCTTGCAGACGGTTCTAAGAAAACGGTTCTGGAAGCTTTGAAAGCCGGCAAAATTCAAAAGAGTCAGTAATCAATGAAACTAGCAAATATAAAAACAGCGTCTCAGCAACAATTGGCCACTGAATCCACTGACAAAGACAAAATTCAATCGAAAGACATTGAATTTATGTCCAGCCTAAGCCAAGCCAGCTTGGAAAAACCGACTTTCCGTTCACAATTAGTGGTTTGGATTATCTTATTGGTTGTCATCTGGTTGCTTGCTTGGGCGAACTATGCTGAATTGGACAAAATCATTCGTGGCGACGGTAAGGTCGTTCCTTCCACACAAATTCAGGTCATCCAAAACTTGGAAGGCGGTATTGTTGAACAGCTGTTTGTTAAATCTGGTGATAAGGTCGAAAAAGGGCAAACTCTGCTAAAACTGGATAATACTCAGTTCGCCAGTTCATTTGGTGAAAGCCAAATTCGCGAATCGCAACTTATCGCGCGAGCACAACGCTTGGCTGCCGAAGCGAATGACAAAAAATTAAACCCACCAACAACATTTACCGATCCAAAAATTCAAGATTTGTTTAATCGCGAATATGAGCTTTACCAAACACGACAAAAGCAATTCACCAGTAACGATACAATTATTGTTGAACAGATTGAACAGAAGAAAATGGAATTGAATGGTACTTACCAACAGCAGACGCAATTAAAGCGGTCTTTAGACCTAATCACCCAAGAAGTGAATCTAATGCGCCCATTGGTTGCCAAAGGCGTTGCCTCAGAGGTTGATTTATTGCGTTTGCAACGTGATCAAAATGAAGTTTTATCCAAGCTGAAAGACGTACAAAGCACCATTCCGCAATTACGTTCCGTCATTACCGAATACCGTGCCAAACGTGTCGAAGCGAAAGAAGACTTCATGAATCAATCGCAACAGGAACTTAATGATGTCCTGTCTGAAAAAGCCCAATTGGAGCAATCTAAAGTGGCATTAGAAGATCGTGTTCAGAGAACTGACGTCAAATCACCCGTGCACGGAACCATTAAACAAGTCTTTGTGAATACCATAGGAGGCGTTGTTCAGCCAGGTAGTAATATGGTAGAAATTGTTCCTGACGATGACACCTTGGTATTAGAAACTCGAATTAAACCTGCCGACATCGGCTTCTTATACCCCGGTTTAGCCGCTAAAGTAAAATTCACAGCTTACGACTTTGCCATCTACGGCGGCCTTGACGCTAAAGTGATCAGCATTTCGGCCGATACGATCAACGATGAAGAAGGCAATAGTTATTATTTAGCTAAAATTGAAACCGTGCGCAACCACTTGGGTACCGAAAAAGACCCGCTGTACCTTCTTCCTGGGATGACCGCCAATGTGGACATCATCGTCGGTAAACATACGGTTCTAGACTATATTCTTAAACCCATTATCAAGGCCAAAGACCTTGCCTTGAGAGAATCATAAAATCGGACGATCACTACGTAAAAATAAACATATTAATAATATTAATTAGTGATTTTGGGCAAGAAAAGCTACCATCTTGTAATTCTGTAGGCTATTCTACGCATTGCATATGGCAACATTTTACATATAAAATATTGGTACGATTGTAGATGAAACCTCTTTTACTGTTTATTAAAGACCAGAATGCGCGGCATAACTGGTTAACGGTTTGCGAGGATGAATGTTTTGAGGTTGAAAGTTTAGCCCAATTAACCCAACTACTGGGCAGTCAGAGTGAACAGCAATTACTATTTATTCAAATAAATGATGATGTTACAGTTAACAATATTATTGAATTTGCTAAATTAGGCTTAGGCATTGTCGCGCTGAGTAATACACCCAACGATGCCGAAGGCATCAGGTTATTCCAGAATGGTGTTCGTGGTTATGCCAATACTTTCGCTGCTAAACCGCGTATTGAACAAATTATTTCTACCGTAAAAGCCGGCAGTATCTGGCTTGGGCCGTCAATTATGCAAGCGATGTTTGCTTCGTTATTGCAAAATAAACTGCCAAATAACGAATGGCAAAAGTCGCTGACTGATAGAGAAATTGAAACGACTAACCTCGTTTTAGAATCGATGAGCAACCGCGAAATAGCTGAGAAACTTGGCATTACCGAAAGAACCGTTAAAGCGCATCTGCGGAATGTCTTTGAAAAACTAGAAGTGACAGACCGACTTTCTCTAGTTTTAAAAATAAAAAATTGGTCGTAAACTAACAAACTTACTCTTTAAATACATTAGATTTTGGACTGACAGAGACGATGATTATGAACAAACGCATACCAAAACTACTTCTCGCACTAAGCAGTGTGATAGCAATCAATGGTTTCTCGACTTCTGCGCAAGCAATTGAGTTAGTACCAACCGTTGAAGATGCAATCTTACATAGCCCAGAATTCCGTCAACAGGTTAAAGAAAAGCAAGGTGTGCAAGCAGATCTTCGTGGTGCTGAAGGCGGCTGGCTTCCTTCTGTTGACTTAGCAGCCGGTATTGGCAAAGAAAAAATCGAAGCCGATGCTTTCGCTACCGATTGGGATGAAACACGTCGTGAAGCGTCCATTCGTGTTACTCAAAACTTATTTGAAGGTTTTGGCACTCAAAATGAAATTAAACGCCAAGAAGCGCGTTTAGAATCATCGCGACATGCTACCGAAGCTGCAGCAAACAAAATCGCTTTGGATATGGTTACCTCTTACATGAACCTTCTTAAAGAGCAACAGTTGCTTAATCTTGCCGAAGAAAACCGTTTAACTCATGAACGCATTCTTGACCAGATTATTCAACGTAGCCAAGCGGGCGTAGGTAACCAAGTTGAAGTTGATCAAGCAAAAGCTCGTTTGGCATTGGCTAATGCGAATGTAACTGCATCGAAAAATAACTACCAAGACGTGTTAACTCGTTTCCACCGTGTTCTAGGCCGTTTCCCTGATAGCGATTTGGTAAAACCGAACATGGACATCAACATTCCAAATACATTGGAAGAAGCGATTAACACTGCGCTGATGCTTCACCCTACATTGCGCTCAGCTAATGCGGATATTTCAGAAGCTCGTGCACAATACCAAGCAGCGAATAAATTGATGTATCCTCGCGTTGATATTGAAATTTCACAAACTTATGACGACAACGTAAACCGTGTTCAAGGTGAATACAAAGATTTCCAAGCAATGCTTCGTTTACGTTACAACCTATTTAACGGCGGTAAAGACCAAGCAATTATTGACCGCACTGCCAGCGACATTTATCAATCTGCAGAAGTACGCAATAATACTCGTCGTGAAACGATTGAAAATCTACGCTATGCATGGGAAGCAACAAACTTCCTAGGCGAACAGTTGATTTTCCAACAACAACAAATTGACTCCACTTTGGAAACCTTAAAAGGTTATCGCCAACAGTTTAGTCTAGGGCGTCGCTCATTGCTTGACCTATTGAACACCGAAGATGAATACGTTCGTGCAAAAATCGGTTTCATTACTAGCGAAACCGATTACATGGTTGCTAAATTCCGTGTGCAAAATGGAATGGGAACCTTAGTCGATACCCTTGGCATCAAAGTCAACTACGACCAAACCGTTGCTCAAAAATAAATTTTTAGTGCGGTAAAAATCAAAAAAGCCTGAGGTTCGTTTTTACCTCGGGCTTTTTTATTACCGTTTAATACGTTTTACCAATCGTGCTGACCGCGTTTTAACTAAGAAAAGTCAGAATAAATCTCCGACAAAACAATGCTCACTTTGCTCTATCTAAAGCCTTCTTACTTAACCAGCCTTTATTAAATCAATGTTCAAACAATCGAAACAACGAAAGCAAGATAAATTTGATAAATCCCCATCATCATCACCGATAGCCCCGCGATGCTTTTCACCCAAACATTACGACTTAACCGAGTAAAAAAGAAAGCGAATGCGCCCATCAACAGCAAATTAGGCAGAGTCCCTAAGCCAAACGCCAGCATCACCAATGCACCCTCTAAGGCTCCGCCAGAGGTTAACGCCAGTATCAACATACTGTACACCAAACCACAAGGTAACCAGCCCCATACAAGGCCATACAAGCCGGCCTGTCGATAGTTTTTAACCGTCCGCATTCGTTGGGCAAATGGAGCCAATTTATGCCACAGGCTCCGCCCAGCAAGTTCAATCAGCACCAAGCCTCTCCACCAACCAGCCAGATACAAACCAAGTGCCAACATAAAAATTCCAGCGGCCATCTGTAACCCTTGCTGCAAAGGCAAAAAACTCGCCAAAGAGTGATTGAGTAACATTCCCAAAGCGCCAAACAAAGCACCAATTACCATGTAACTTGCAATTCGTCCGGCATTATAAGCCAACTGAAACGGCAGCATCCGCCACCAACTCGACTGATTACGCACTTCCAAACTAAAAGCCAAAGCGCCGACCACTCCTCCACACATCCCTAGGCAGTGCACGCCACCCAAAAATCCTGTCAGCAGAGCCGCAAAATAAATACTTTCTATCATCCGCTTTAAAAGAGATCCGCTAATCGCTGCGAAAGACGGTAGCTTAACGCTTCGGCAAGATGCTCAATCTTCACTCCGTCACAGCCCGCCATATCGGCAATGGTTAATGCCAAACGTAAAATACGATAATAACTGCGTGCTGACAGGCCAAAACGTTTAATCGACTGAGCAAGCAAATCCTGGGTACTCGCATCGAGCTTAACCAGCTTATTAAGTTGTCGATTGGATAAATGCGCATTTAAACACGCTTGTCGAGCAAACTGACGCTGCTGATTAACCGTAACGCGTGCACGAATCTGTGCACTACTCTCTCCATCCGGCCTGGCACTCTGCAAAGATTCAATATTGACCGCAGGAACTTCAAGATGACAATCAATTCGGTCCAACAAAGGGCCTGATAGTTTTTTGAGATAACGTGAAATTTGTGCCGGCGTATCTTTACAGCGTCCTAAAGGATCATCAGGAAAGTAACCGCTTGGAGTCGGATTGAAAGCCGCAATTAACTGTACCTGCGCAGGGTAGGAAACCTGCTGTTGTACCCGTGCAATATCAACTCGACCAGTCTCCAAAGGTTCACGCAACGCTTCTAACACATCACGATTAAACTCCGGTAACTCATCCAAAAACAGCACACCGTGATTGGCTAGAGAAATCGCGCCGGGCTTAGGAAACTTTCCGCCACCAATGACCGCGGCGGCCGAAGCAGAGTGATGTGGCGACAAAAACGGACGATGATAGAATCGTTCAATTTCCAAGCCTCCGCCAGCCAATGAGCGTAAAGAAGCATTCTGTAACGCTTGTTGCTCATTTAAGGGGGGAAGTAAAGTAATCAGGCGTGCCGCCAACATACTTTTGCCCGCACCAGGCTCACCGACCATCAACAATGAATGACTGCCAGTCGCACAAATCTCCAATAAGCGTTTCGCCTGAACCTGCCCTTGTACATCTGATAAACAGAGTTCATATGGTTGATCAAAATACTGCCTTTGCTGAACAACTTCTTCAGAGAACGGAGCTTGTCCAACAAGAAATAAACTGGCTTCCCGTAAGCTTGCAGGGCAGGCGATACTTAACTGCGGTGAAGTTTGCGCTAACAACTGCTGCTCGGCACGATTCGCCTCGGGAATAAGAGCTTGGCCCTCATCATGTGCTAACTGCAATAAGCTAGGTAATAGACCATTCACCGGCATTAACTCGCCCGTTAAAGCCAGTTCACCATAGAGTTCGATTTGTGGATTCAGTACCGCAGAGATTTGCTCAGTCGCAATTAAGATACCAATCGCAATGGCCAAGTCATAGCGACCGCCCGTTTTGGGAAGATCTGCCGGTGCCAAATTAACGGTGATTCGTTTTGCAGGCATCTCAAATCCGGAGTTCAGCAAAGCGCTGCGAACCCGCTCTTTACTCTCCTTAACCGAAGCTTCCGGCAAGCCAACAATCGATAAACAGGGCAATCCGGAACTAACGTGCACCTCAACAATGACGCGCGGTGCGTCCATTCCCAAGATGGCTCGACTATAAACTCTGGCTAACCCCATATAAACATGCTTAAAGGTCTACTTGGCGTTCAAGTTCATTGACACGCGCCTCTAAAGCTTCAAGTTTGGCACGGGTTTTGGCCAACACCGCTTTTTGAACCTCAAACTCTTCACGCGAAACCATTTCTAAGCGCTCCAACGCGCGCTGCAAATTAAGTTGCAACTGCTTCTTACCTTCTTCGGGTAACTCAGCAAACCCCGGTGGAATAACTTCAGCGAGTTTTTTGGCCGCTTCTTCGATAAATGCAGGATTAAACATTATGCCTCCTAACGCTTGATTAAACGTAACTATACCCACTCAACTTCATTAAGGCTAGGGCAAAAATGACCTGGGTTGATTTTGGGGGAATTTTTCCTTTAAAGAACGTATTTTTGCGTTCTCAACAGCGTAAAATTATTGATTTTAATCTTTAGGAAATACAGAGCGACTGAATCCCTTCAGCGGATAACAGCTAGATAAAATTAGCCTAAGCATTACGGCCTAATTTTGTCAGATGTCGAGACCATATCTATACGCTGCCTTGCTACTCATTTTTGCTAATCGAACCCGCTTTGGTTGATCTAAAAAAAGAGTGATTGATTTTGTATTTAAATTTTACAAACAAAGGCCGTTAATAAAATGAATGCGACCCTAAACCAAAAAAATGATAACCAGAAGTAGAATTTACTTACCGCTTAGTTTTATAAGATGATATGTTTGCTTAAAATAACAAAAAAACAAGGGAAATAGCCATGTACCGCATCCAAGACAGTCCAAAGGTTGCTCTACGTCTTTTTCAATACATAAAAGCCGCATTTGAAGAACAGGACATTAATCCGATTCCGCTCAATTATTACCTTTGGTATCAATACTATAAAGGCGATAACCCGCAATTCCGACAAGAGATGGACGCCATCTTAAAAGATGAAATGGGCTACAGCGACCGGATTGGACGCCGTCTTTATAACGACTATTTTGCCGTCGATACGACCACTTCTGAATTTGACAAGGCGCTCCGCCGACTAATCAATTTGATGGTCAAAAAAATCCATGTTTGGAACGAAAAACTCGATACCCATTCCCACGAGCTGGAAGACTCTACCGCGCGTCTGAAAGAGCAAAATTTAAATATTGATGATGTACGCCAAATCACCAGTAATGTGCTGAATACAGCCAACTCTATGCAACAGACCAATATCGAATTTCAACAAGCGATGTTGGAAAACTCCCAAGAAATACAGAAACTCAGACAACAACTTCTGGCCGTTCAAACCGAATCGTTACAAGATGAATTAACCGAAGTGGGGAATCGTAAAGCCCTCAATATGGCGATGGAACAGGCACTCGAAGAAGCCAAAGAGTATGGAACAAAATTCTGTTTGGTCATCACCGACATCGACCATTTCAAGAAATTCAACGACACCTACGGTCATCTTATCGGTGACAGTGTATTGCGTTATTTTGCAAAGGTCATCAAACGTAACCAAGGCTCAAATGAGCAAATTTTTCGTTACGGCGGTGAAGAATTTGTCTTAATTCTTAAAAACACAACACTGCAAGAAGCCTACCAGCGCGCAGAAGATTTACGCAACCAAGTCTCCAGTGCGCATCTAAAGCTAAAAAATTCTAATCAAGAAATTAAAATGATTACTGCCTCATTTGGTATCGCCGAACTGCAACCTGAACAAGACAATCAAGACAGCATATTTGCCCGTGCCGACAAAGCGTTATACCAAGCTAAACGAGAAGGACGCAACCGCGTTATAACCGAACAGGACGAATAATACCCACGGTTCTTTAAGGCGTTTGCTTTGTAGCCTCAGACTGATAATCTTTTTCCATAACGCCAGCATTCAAAACACGTAGTTCATTTTTACGGGCATTCAGCTCAAGCCGATTGGTATAAGGCGCGGTATATAACACATAAACCGCGCGATTACGGCTCTTACTCCACGTCTCACGCATAAACAGCTTCTGGCCTTTCAGACTTAATTGATTTAAAGCCCGTTGCGCGGCTTCTTTCGAAAAGAAAGCACCCGCTAAAAGGTATTTCGGCGTGTCTAAAGCAACCGAAATCGGCGTGGTATCATCCGGTATCACCTCAAAGTCATTCATTGTGCCGTAAAAAGTTATTTCCGGATCCGCATACAACTTCGCCGCTTCAGGCATCGGAAGAGCATCAACAAAGATACCGGCATTCGACTCCTCATCCACCGTTTCTTTCGCAAGCGAAGACACCGACGAGGATGGCTGAGTCGGTTCGCGCAACCAATCTAATGGCTCCTTATCTCTAGGCAAGGAAGCACTACTAACCTGACTCTCGGCTTTAAACTCTTGATGTGTTTCTATCGGCCCGTCCGGCAGGAGAAACTCAGCTGAGGCCGCCGCATTTTGGGCCTGGGTTAAAGCTGCTTTTTCGCTCGATTTAATGCCAAAACTCGCAAAATGCGTAACCACCCAAAAACCTAAGAAAAACAGTGCCAGCACTAATAGCATCGACAGCCACAAACTACGACGACCACTACGCTTATCATGCCGAGTTTGCCGCGCAGAATGGGAGTCGAGCATTTTTTCTTGTCGTGGTCGATAATCGCGAGCCATACAACTACCTAAGTTTAAAATGACTAAATCACATAGATTGCGGTGCAGAAACATCCAACAATGCTAAACCATTCTTCAGCACCTGCTTAACCGCGCTGATTAGGGTTAGACGCGCTTGTCGTAACGGCTCATCTTCCACAATAAACTGACTAGCGTTATAGTACGAGTGCAATGCATTTGCCAAATCCTTTAAATAATAGGCAATCTGATGTGGCTCATACACCACCGCAGCACGGGCAATAATTTCTGGATATTTGGCCAACTCAATCGCCAACGCGGTTTCATGTTCAGCGGTCAGCAATGACAAATGACTCATCCCCTGCTGAAGATCGAGCGTATACCCTTTTTCGATTACTTGTTCTAACACCCGACAGATACGCGCGTGCGCATATTGAATGTAATACACTGGATTATCATTGGATTGCGACTTCGCCAAATCCAAATCAAAATCCATATGCTGCTCAGATTTACGCTGCACGTAAAAGAACCGCGCCGCATCCACACCGACTTCATCACGCAATTCACGCAAAGTCACAAACTGACCACTGCGCGTTGACATCTGGACTTTTTCAGCACCGCGATACAAAACCGCAAATTGCACCAACAACACTTCTAACTGTTCAGGATTGGTTCCCATAGCATCCATGGCTGCGCGTACGCGTGGAATATACCCGTGGTGATCAGAACCCCAAATATCAATCAACACATCGAAACCGCGTTCCAGCTTATTAAAGTGGTAAGCAATATCAGAAGCAAAATAGGTTTTCAAGCCGTTATCGCGCACGACAACGCGATCTTTTTCATCGCCATAATCGGTCGAACGGAACCATAAAGCACCGTCTTTTTCATAAATTTTGCCGGCCTTCTGCAATTTCTCTAAGGCCGCATCAATCACACCAGTATCCATTAACGAGCGCTCTGAAAACCAATTATCAAAGCGTACTTGAAAACCTTCCAAATCATCTTTAATGTCCGCCAAAATGGCATTAATCGCAAGCTGCAATACCGCAAAATATTGGCTGCCCAACAAATGTTTGGCTTTCTCAATCAACGCATCAATATGCTTTTCTTTGTCGCCGTTTTCTTGCCCTTCATCCGGAATGATTCCTGCAAACACTTCAAACGCGGGTTTTTGCAAAATTTCAGAAAATTGCGAACGCAGTGCATCAGCAATCTCAAAAATATAATCGCCTTTATAACCGTTGCTTGGGAAAACAATCTCCTCGCCGCACTGCGCCAAATAACGCAACCAAACCGAAGTCGCCAAAATATCCATTTGCCGCCCAGCATCGTTGACGTAATATTCACGACTCACCACAAAGCCTGCGGCATCCAACAAATTCGCGACACTCGCACCATAAGCTGCACCACGACCATGCCCAACGTGCAATGGGCCGGTTGGATTAGCCGATACAAACTCAACCAAAACAGACTTGCCTTGACCCACATTACAACGACCAAAATCTTCGCCTTGCGCAAATACCTTTGCAACCACATCAAACTTAGCGAAATCATTAACAAAAAAGTTAATAAAGCCAGGACCAGCGATTTCTACCTTGTCGATAATCGGATTATCTTGCAACAGTTCGATGATTTTCTGTGCCAAATCACGCGGCGGCATCCCAGCTTGCTTAGTCAACATCATCGCTAAATTACTCGCAAAATCACCATGCGCTTTATCGCGAGTGTTCTCAACATGGATGCGCGGCGCGACATCTTCCGGAATCACACCTTGATCTTTAAGTTGTTGCACCACATCGGTCAAAATTTGCGCAAGTTGTTGCTTCATGGGCTGTTCTCTTTCAATAATATGCAAAAGTTAAAATAGCGTGTTAAGGCGATTGACAAGACAACCAAACCGCCGGCTAAAACCAAACCGGATATGATAACCGATTTCCCTACAGATGGCTTAGATTCCAACGGATATTGTTGCCACTAAGTCAACGCCATAATGGATTGATACCCTCAAATAAAAAATTGCCAAGCCTACAGCCAACAACCGCCTCTCTGAAAAAACAAAAACCGCTTACCCAAAAAGGCAAGCGGTTCAAGGTAAACAGGGTATCGAATTCAACCACACTGTTTGGCGCTTAGAGTGAAAATTTCACCATTACGCCTCAGTGGTTTTTTTAGCCGCCGCTTTTTTAGCCGCCGCTTTTTTAGCGGGTGCTTTTTTGGCGGGTGCTTTTTTGGCGGGTGCTTTTTTAGCAGGGGACTTCTTAGCTACCGCTTTCTTTGCAGGTGCCTTTTTTGTAGCGGCCACTGCTTTTTTAACCGGCGCTTTTGCAGCACTTGCTTTTGCTCGCCCACCGCGACGTTTTGGCTCTGGCGCCTCATCCAAGCGCTTAATACACTCTTCCAAGGTTAATTGCTGCGCATCTTCATCCTTAGCAATTTTGGCGTTTTTCTTAGTGGTTAAATCCGTAATATACGGTCCCCAACGCCCTTTAAGAATTTTAACATCGCCATTTTCTGCAAAAGTTTTTACGATTTTTTCTGCCTCAGCCTGAATCTTAGCCTCCACCAGTAAGACCGCTTCTTCGAGCGTAATACTTAACGGATCATAGCCTTTAATCGGTGCATATTGCTTTACGCCATACTCCAAATAAGGACCAAACGGCCCTTGCTTAGCAATCAACGCCTGGCCTGCTTCAACCGAAAACTGCGAACCATCCACCGCCGTAGCACTGTAAGATTCAGGCATATCACCGACATGACGCGGCAACTTAAACAACTCTAAAGCGTCTTCCAGTTTGAGTAAATCCATCTTCTGCCCAGGCATTAAACTGGCAAATTGCGGCTTCTCTTCGTTTTCGCCGTCGCCCAACTGCACATAAGGCCCAAAACGACCAATTTTGACGTACATCGGCTGGCCGCTTTTTGGATCATTGCCCAATAAGCGCGCTTGTCCAGCCTCTTCTCGCGAAACATCTTCCGCCGATTCAACTTTCGGATGAAATTGGCTATAAAACTCCGCCAACATATCCTGCCAATGCAATTTACCTTTGGCAATTACGTCAAATTTATCTTCCACCTTAGCGGTAAATTGATAATCCAGAACATCGCCGAAATGCTTGGTTAAAAAATTGGTGACGACACGTGCAATATCGGTTGGAAACAGTTTATTCTTTTCTGAACCGGCCACTTCCGTTAAGGTTTGCGCATCCATACCGGCAGCATTAAGAGTTAACTGGCGATATTCTCGCGGTGTACCTTCGCGATCCTCTTTAACCACATAACCACGCTGCTGCACGGTATCAATGGTGGGCGCATAGGTAGATGGGCGACCAATCCCCATCTCTTCAAGCGTTCGTACCAAACTGGCTTCGTTATAACGTGCCGGCGGACGGGCAAAACTTTGACGTGCAGCCAGTTCGCCGAGTGCCAATGCCTGTCCGACGCGCATCGGAGGTAAAATGCCCTCGTCTTCTTTATTGCCAAAATCGTAAACTTTCAAAAAGCCATCAAAGGTAATCACCTCACCTTTGGCAATCAACTTATCCTCGACCAAATTGCTAATCGCAATTTCCACCGTAGTACGTTGCAATAATGCATCCGCCATCTGCGAAGCAATGGCCCGACGCCAAATCAACTGATAAAGACGCTGTTCATTACGTTCGCCATCAACGGCATCAACATTAAAGTCGGTTGGACGAATCGCTTCATGCGCCTCTTGCGCATCGGCATTTTTCGTCTTGTAGCGGCGACTATGACTGTAGTTTTGACCATAGTTTGCGCTGACCACGTCTTTGGCTTGTGCAATCGCCGTTTCCGACAAATTGACCGAATCGGTACGCATGTAAGTGATTTTTCCCGACTCATACAAACGCTGCGCAATCATCATCGTCTGCTTTACCGAGAAGCCCAGTTTTGACGCGGCTTCCTGCTGTAAAGTCGAGGTTGTGAACGGCGCTTTAGGGGTACGTTTTGCGGGTTTCTCTTCCAGTGACTGAACACTCAATTGCGCTTTGCCTAGCGCCATCAAAAACACTTGCGCTTGTTCTTCAGTATCAAAACTGGCGTTGCGTTTTACATCAATGTTGCCACATACCGCGCCAGTTTCATCCAGCAAGTCCAATTGCCCTTGAACTTTAAAACTGTAACTGGCTTCAAAAGCTTCGATTTCTAACTCGCGCTCAACAATCAAACGTACCGCCACAGATTGAACTCGTCCAGCAGACAAGCCCGTGCGGATTTTTTTCCATAAAATCGGCGACAGCTCAAAACCCACAATACGATCGAGAATACGCCGCGCCTGCTGTGCGTTCACCAAATCCATATCGACCAGACGCGGATTTGCCACCGCATGTTGAATAGCCGGTTTTGTGATTTCATGAAACACAATACGCTTGGTGTGCTTAACATCCAGATTTAATGCTTCCGCAAGATGCCAAGCAATGGCCTCCCCCTCGCGGTCCTCATCCGTTGCCAACCAGACCGCATCAGCCTCTTTGGTTAGCTTGCGTAACTCGGCAACATTTTTCTTTTTATCGACCGAGATTTCATAATTTGGCTCAAAACGATTCGCCAAATCAATGCCCATGCCTTTCTTTTGAATATCTCGGATATGGCCGTAGCTTGAGCGCACAACAAAGTCTTTGCCCAAATACTTTTCAATGGTTTTAGCCTTGGCCGGCGACTCCACAATCACCAAGTTTGTCATATAGTTCCAATACGTGTTTTCTCAAAGCCAATTTTGCCAGAGGTTTGAAGGATTCATCTTTTTTTAGGGTGCATAATTTTTTTCAGATTTGCAATCAATTTTATTTACGCACCGAAAATTTCAACGTCATCAACGCAAACGCTGCCAACGCCCAAGGGAAAGTTTTTCAATCAGTCCTTTGATTTCCAATAGGGTTAATTCGGTCTGCAACGATGAAATCGGCATTTTGCTCAATACCACCAATTCATCCAACGAAATCGGTTCAAATTCAATCAACTGCAACAGTTGTTGCGCCGATTCACTCAGGCTCTGCTCTTGCGACTGTGCCAATCGAGGCGTTGAATCCGCCTCAAAAGAGAGTGATAATTGTAAAATTGCACCCAATTCGGCAAACACATCCTCGCCGGATTCAACTAACTTAGCGCCTTGCTTTATCAATTGATGACACCCTTTGGCTTGCGGATTATGAATCGAACCCGGAATAGCGAACACCTCACGCCCTTGTTCATTGGCGGTACGCGCTGTAATCAACGAACCACTGTTTAAACTGGCTTCAACCACTAAGGTGCCAACACTCAAACCGCTGATAATCCGATTGCGCTGCGGAAAGTTACGCGCCAAAGGGCGCGTGCCCAATGGATATTCCGAAATCATCGCCCCTTCCGCCGCAATTTGCCGCGCCAAGGTTTGGTTTTCCGCTGGATAAACCCGATCCAGCCCAGTGCCCAATACCGCAATCGTTTTGCCGCTGCCTTGCAAACCGCCTTGATGCGCTGCCGCATCAATACCGGCCGCCAACCCTGAAGTAATCGTCAACCCCTGCTTAGAGAGAAATGTCGCAAAATCTCGCGCATTCGCCAATCCGGTTTTCGAGGCATTACGACTGCCAACCAGAGCGATCTGAGGATCATTCAACAAAGCGACTTGGCCTCGCACCGCTAAAATCGGCGGCGCATCGTCAATTTGTTGCAAAAGCGACGGGTAATCGCTATCCCAATAAGTCAACCAAGACTGCTGGAAACCGCTGTTGTCGGCTTGCCATGCCAGCGCTTGTGCAACCAAAGGCTCTGCAAAACTCGTTGTAATCTGCTGCATTTGCCAAGCGTTAAAACCCGCAACCTGTTGGATTTGCGAATCACTGGCCTTCAAAGCATCCACAAAACTGCCAAACTGTTCAAGCAAGGCTTGCAGCTGGCTGAGTTTCGGCTGCGCTTGGTGCAGGCGTAAAAGTTGTGGGAGTTCTAAAAACGCAGACATAAAATTCAACTTACAATTCCGCTATAATGCACACCATTATGAATCATTCAGACTGTAACGGCCAATCCAGCCTGCAGAAAAGTACATAGCAAGCGGTAAATAACACCCGAGTTTACCGCCCTCGGAAGCAAAAGAGCATCTTAATGGAAAAACACGCCGATTTACTGGACATTGTTCTCTACCCAGACCAAGGCTTACGTGACATGTGTAAGCCGGTAAAAATGATGGATGACCGCATCGACCAACTTATTGACGATATGTTCTACACCATGTACGACGCGCCGGGCATCGGCTTAGCCGCGCCGCAAATTGCCGTGCAAGAACGCGTCATTGTGGTCGATGTATCAGAAAGCAAAGACCAACCGATTGCCTTAATCAACCCCAAAATTCTGCAACAAAGTGGCCGTATTACTTGGGAGGAGGGCTGTCTTTCATTACCAGGTGTGTACGGCAAAGTAACCCGTCCAAGCGACATCTTAGTCGAAGGCATGAATCGCGATGGCAAAATTATTCAAATCGAAGCCAGCGAGCTGCTTGCCGTCTGCCTGCAACACGAAATCGACCACTTAAACGGGGTGATGTTTACCGACCACCTTTCCAATCTCAAGCGCACTCGCGTGTTGCAAAAATACCGTAAACTGCAGGCACAAGGCGAAAACGAATGACTCAACCTCTAAAAATCATTTTTGCCGGCACGCCCGAATTTTCTGTCGCACCGCTGCAAGCTTTGTTGGACTCTGAACATCAAGTCATTGCGGTATACACTCAGCCTGACCGTCCGGCGGGACGTGGACGCAAACTCACCGCCAGCCCAGTCAAAGCACTCGCCCTACAAAACCAGTTGCCGGTTTATCAGCCTTTAAGCCTAAAAGAGCCCGCCGCACAAGCTGAATTAGCGGCTTTGGACGCAGACATCATGATTGTCGTCGCCTACGGCTTGATTCTGCCCAAAGCGGTCTTGGAAATGCCCAAACTCGGCTGTTTGAACATCCATGCTTCTCTTCTGCCGCGTTGGCGCGGTGCTGCACCGATTCAGCGCGCGATTCAATCTGGGGATGCCCAAACCGGCATCACCATTATGCAGATGGATATCGGTTTGGATACCGGTGATATGCTCTATAAAATTACCACCCCGATTGACCATCAAGACAACGCGCAGATTTTGCATGACCGCTTAATGGGAATGGGCGCAACGGCGATTATAGAAGCCTTATCGAACTTACCCGAACTGCAACAAAACGCACAAGTACAAGACGAAACTCAAGTCACTTATGCGGAAAAACTCAGCAAAGCGGAAGCGCAAATTGATTGGCACAAATCCGCACAAGAATTACAACGTGAGGTTCAGGCTTACAACCCTTGGCCTGTCGCTTTTTGTCAATTTCAAGAACAGCCACTGCGTATTTGGAGCAGCCGTGTTATCGACAGCAAGACGGACAAAAGCGCCACTCCAGGCACGATATTAGCCATCCAAAAAGACGGTGTTCAGGTGCAAACCGGCAAAGGCATTTTGTGCCTTATGCAAGTCCAACCCGCAGGTAAAAAAGCGATGGCCGCATACGACTTTGCGCAAGCGCGCCAACTGCAAGGACAACAACTGCAATGAGTTCACCGCAAACCAACAGCGGCGTACATACCCGTTTCGTTGCTTTAAAAATGTGTTTAAACGTGATTGAACATGGTCGTTCCCTGAGCCAGGTTTTGCCCGAAGGCTTGGCGCAATTTGAAGACCGCCGCGAACGTGCTTTTGTGCAAAATCTGGTGCTCGGCACGCTACGTTGGCAGTTCCGCTTGATGGCCATTCGCGATCTGCTGCTCAAGAAAAAACTCAAAGCGAAAGACGAAGACGTTAACCAACTGATTCTCATCGGTCTGTTTCAATTGCTGTATTCAGAAACTGCAAATCATGCGGCAGTTTCCGAAACCGTCAATGTCAGCGCCAAACTCAAAAAGCCTTGGGCAAAAGGCTTGGTGAACGGTTTATTACGGAACTTCATGCGCGAACAAGAGTCTATTTGCGCCGCCGTGGATCTCAAACCAGCACAAAAATACGCGCATCCCCAATGGTTTTTTAAAGCCATGCGTGAAGCTTACCCAGACAATTGGCAATCGGTATTAGAGGCCAATAACCAAATCGCGCCGCTGACTTTACGTAATAACGCCTTACAACAAACACGCGCACAGCTGCTCGACATTCTCACTCGCGCCGAAGTAGCAGCCAGCGCACATCCGCACTGCTCGCAAGGGATTGTCTTAACGCAAAGTTGCGACATAAGCCAACTACCCACTTATCATGAAGGCGGTTTTAGCGTACAAGATGCCGCCGCACAACAGGCTGCATTCTTACTGCAACCGCGGGCTGGAGAACGAATTTTAGATGCCTGCGCCGCACCAGGCGGTAAAACCAGCCATCTGCTCGAATCAGCGCAAGGCGACTTAGATTTACTGGCTTTAGAAAAAGAGCCCGAACGCTTAGACCGTTTAGCAGAAAACCTGCATCGCCTAAACTTACAGTGCGACTATCGTGTCGGCGATGCTGGGCAACCACAAGCCTGGTGGGACGGTCGTCAGTTCGACAAAATATTGCTTGACGCCCCCTGTTCTGCAACCGGTATTATTCGCCGCCATCCAGACATTAAATGGCACCGTATTCCTGAAGACATTGATGAATTAGTCGAGATTCAACAGCACATTTTGGACGCCCTTTGGCCCACTCTTAAGCCCGGTGGACAGATGCTATATGCCACCTGTTCGGTATTACCGCAAGAAAACAGTGAGCAGATGCGCGCTTTTCTAGCACGCACCGCCGATGCAAAATTGCTGCCATTGAATGTCACATGGGGGTGGCCTGGCAGCCAAATCGGTCGTCAGATTCTTCCCGGCCAAGACGGCATGGACGGTTTCTACTACTGTCTGCTGCACAAGCAAAACAGCTAAGGATCAAAACCGACTATGAGGTTGCGCATTGTCACAGCATCTTTTCTATTGAGTGTGATAGCCAGCCTCTTATTGCCGTCATTTAGCCACGCCGAAGCGCTACAAAAACCCTTGCGACTTGACCCTTTTTCACAATTAACCGCTACCGAAGACAACGCGCCCAACACTTTACCAAACAGCGAAGCGCCACAAAGCCGCATCTTAAATATTGATTTAGACGAGATGCTTGCCGAGCAAAGCAGTGTATTGGATGCGGTCAGCCAACCGGGCATTACCCTGCTCAAAGTTGTTGATTATCGTGACCATATGCAACTTAAAATCGACTCCATCAGCCGTTTTAAACTCGGTAAAACGCAAATCGACGCCATTAATCACGGCATCAGTTTAAAGTTTAGAACCGAAATTTTACTCACCGAAGGCAGTTCATTTTTAGGAATACCCTATCAGCGCACGCGCAAACACGTCCGCTACCATACCGAATTAACCAGCTTCGGGCTAAACCGCCAATATGTGCTGTTTAACAACCGCAATGACAAACGGCAGCGCTTCAGTTCGATTGAACGTGCTTTGGAGACCATGGGCACCTTGGAAGATTTTGAAATCGCCAGCCTAAAAGAGTTACACCCCACCCAAAAATATCGCCTACGCGTGCGTATTTATCTGGATTACTGGGCATTACCATCGCCATTACTGCTGGACGCGCTACTCGACCCAACTTGGCGCTTAGACAGCGACTGGTTTGAGGTTAACTTAACCACCCCATTAAGTTGGCAATAACGGAAGAACAACATGGCGGCATTTGGACGTTTTATCAAACAATTTGGCTGGGTCAGCCTGCTTTTCAGTGTGCTGATGCTGATGCTGGTGATGATGAGTCAGATTCTACAAAATGCCTCTAAATTTGAAGAAGCCTACTCAGTATTGCTGGTCATTACCTGGCTAGGTGTCGGCGTCTTATTGTTTTTATTTTTCCGCGCGCTCTGGATTCTTTACCAGCAATTCAAGCAAAATATCCCAGGCATCAAAATCACCATTCGCCTGACCGTTTTAGCGACGCTATTAATGGGTGTACCGGCGATTACCATCTTTGCGTTTTCCCTTAACTTCATTCAACAAGGGATTAACCAATGGTTTGATGTCACCACCGAAGAAGCCCTAAATAAAGCGGCCAACTTAGCATCGGTCACTTTAGACAATAAAACTCGCGACAGCTTAAAACTCACTCAGAGCGTGGTCAGTCAACAGCAGATTGGGCTTGAATTCAATCCGATTCTAACCGTTGACACCATCCGTATTTTACTGAATGCGCAAGAAATCGCCCTCTACCAAACCAATCAACAACTGGCCGCTTTTAGCGCACAAGACAACACGCAAATTTTACCTAACAGCGCGCCAGGCGATAATCTGTTCCAACAGGTTCGAAAAGAAACCCCCTACGCCGCAATCGAAACCATTCCCGGTGCCACAAACAAAGAACAGTTTGTGCGCGTCTTTATTCCGGTTGGCCGCTCGCTCAATTCACAATACGCCCTGCAGGCGATTTTTCCGATTCCGCAAAACATCACCGAACTCGCAGACTCAGTCTCAATTGCCGCGCAACAATATAGCGAACTGTCCTACCTCAAAGGACCATTAACCACCAGCTTTACCTTAATCCTCTCAATGGTGGTATTACTCACCTTAGTGACCGCTGTGCTGTTTACCGTGCGCGCCGTGCAAAACTTTACTAGCCCAATTCGCACCTTAGCACGTGGAACCAAAGCGGTTTCGCGTGGCGATTACACGATTCATATGCCCGTCAAGCAGCAAGATGAATTTGGCGAATTGATCATCTCTTTTAACGACATGATTCAGCGTATAGCACAAGCACGTAACGATATTAAACTCAGCCATCAACAAGCCGAAGTCCAAAAACTGTATTTGCAAGCGGTCATCCAAAACTTAACCAGTGGCGTGATTACCATGGACACCCAACAGCAAATTCGCACGCTTAACAGTGCGGCAGAGCGCATTCTCAACATCAAAAGCGAACAGTTACTGGAAAAAAGCATGCCATCATTGGCACAGGCCAAATCATTGGAAAACCTATCCGATGACGAAGCTATGCAGCAACAGAGCCTAAAACTTCTGATGGCGCAAATCGTGCAACAATTTGCAGAACTCGACAGCAATAAAAACCTCAGCGACAACAGTTGGAGTATGCAGTACGAATTTCAATCGCCAAACAGCCAACAAATCTTGCTATTGCATGGCTCGCCGCTGCCAACCCTAGATAAAAAAGCCGCCGGTTATATTATCGTTATCGACGACATTACCCAGCTCGTGCAAGCGCAAGTTAACGCCGCATGGAGCGATGTGGCGCGCCGTTTAGCACATGAAATCAAAAACCCTTTAACCCCCATTCAACTCTCTGCTGAGCGGCTAAACTTTAAATTAAGCGAGCGCTTACAGGGTGATGACCGAGATTTATTAAACCGTTTAACGCAAACCATTATCGAACAAGTTGCCACCATGCAAACGCTGGTACAAGCTTTCAGTGACTACGCCAATACCCCCGAAGTTAAACTCCAGCGCACCGAGCTCTGTAGCCTAATTCACGGCATTACCGAAATGTACCAAGATCCGAATGCCGCATGGCGTGTGGTGTCGCATATCGACCAAAACTGTCCTTTAGTGCTGGCAGATAAATCTCGACTACGCCAACTGTTCCATAATCTAATTAAAAACGCGTTGGAAGCCTGCGAAGAGATTGCCGAGCCGAGTGTCGAACTCAATGCCTCAGTGACGGCCGAAAAAAACCTTGAAATCACTGTTTGCGATAATGGGCCGGGCATTCCGCGTGAAGCACAAAACTGGATATTTGAACCTTATGCAACCGACAAACCCAAAGGCACGGGCTTAGGACTCGCCATAGTACGTAAAATTGTCGAGGAGCATCATGGGCAAATTCGAGTCAAGACTTCACCCATGCAAGGCACCTGCTTTATAATCACTCTACCCATCTTAGCAAGCGAGTAACCATGAAACCCGGCAAACTGCTGATCGTTGACGACGAAAAAGACATTCGTAACCTAATGCAAGAAATCTTTGCCGAAGAAGGTTACAAAGTAACCACCGCGGCCAATGGCGTGCAAGCCAAACAAGCATGGCGCGAAAGCCTGCCAGATATTATGTTTCTTGATGTCTGGATGCCGGATGTGGATGGCATCAGCCTACTTAAAGAGATGCAGCAAGACGCCTATTTGGAACACACTAAAGTCATTATGATGTCCGGCCACGGCACCATCGAAACCGCGATTGAAGCCACCAAACTTGGGGCTTACGACTTTCTCGAAAAACCACTCTCGCTGGCCAAATTGATTGTCACCGCCGAACGCGCAATGGAAAACATTCGCCTCAACCAAGAAAACCGCCAGCTCAAACAAAAACTCCCCGAACAATTCCTACCGATTGGCAAAAGCAAAGTGATGATTAGCCTGCGCGAAACCATCGAACGCCTTAGCAAATTCACTATGCCGGTACTGATTGAAGGTGAGTCTGGCAGCGGCAAACATCATTTAGCACGCGCGCTGCATAAAACCAGCAGCCGCAAAGACGATGCAATCGTTGAACTCTCCGCTTATGACTTCAACCGCCACCTTGAGCAGATGCAAGAAGCCGCGATTCTGCAACAGCTACGCCAAGCGGATATGGGGACTTTGGTCATTGCCAATATCGAACAACTCAGTCTGGATGCTCAAAATATTCTCACCAATCTTATCCAAAACAAGCAACTGCAGTTGGACGAACAGAGTATTTCGTTGGATATTCGTATTATTGCGCTGAGTCGCGGCGATTTAGAATGGGCGGTAGAGCACAATAAATTCCGCGAAGAGCTATACCAGCGTTTAAAAGTCATGCCGATTGCCATTCCAGCACTACGGCAACACACCGAAGACATTCCAGAACTACTCGATTATTTCACCAACCATTATGTGACCCATGACGCTTTAGAATATCGTCATTTCAGTGTGCCCGCGCAAAATATCCTGCGCCAGTACGCTTGGCCGGGCAATTTAAAAGAGCTACAAAATTTAGTGCAACGTATCTTAATTTTAGGCAGTGGCGAAATCACCGATGAAGAAATTCGCAGCTACTTAAAAGAGGCGCAAATTGACACCAATCAGATGGCCAGCATCGATACCACCGTTAACTTAAAAGAGGCCAAGGATCGTCTGGAAGCCGCGTATTTGTCACAACTCTTACGCGAGACCAGCGGCAATGTCGCGGAAACCGCGAAACGCTCCGGTATCGACCGAACCAATCTATATCGGAAATTGAAACATTTAGGGATTGACCCAAAAAATCCAATATGACGGATTTTCTCTTTCACTCCTGTAGGTAAAATCGAGAGCGCAGATGAACATAGTAATTTTAGGGGCCGGTCAGGTCGGCTCATCGCTGGCGGAAGTCTTGGCAAATGAAAATAATGATGTCACCGTGGTCGATATCGACCGCCTTCATCTGCAACGCCTGCAAGACCGCTTAGATATCCGTACCGTATTTGGTCATGCCTCGCACCCGAATGTTTTGCGCCAAGCAGGCTTAGAAGATGCGGATATGCTGATTGCTGCGACTCAAAACGACGAAACCAATATCGTAGCCTGTCATCTGGCACAAATTATGTTTAAGGTGCCGACTAAAATCGCGCGGGTGCGCGGTCGCTCTTATTTAGACCATCCTGAACTATTTAGCAGCCAGTTCGATGAAAAAGCGATTAACATCGACCTGTTAATCAGTCCAGAAAATTTAGTGACCGAATACATTCTACAGCTGATTGAATACCCTGGCTCTCTTCAGGTCATCGACTTCCACCACAGTAAATTACGCATGGTCGCGATGCGCGCTTACCAAGACGGCTTGCTGGTCAATAAACAAATCAACACCCTAAAAAAACACCTGCCAAGCGCCATCAAAACGCGCATAGTCGCCATTTATCGTAATAAAGACGAAATTGTCATGCCAACCGGTGAGACGGTGATTCGTGCGGGTGATGAGGTATTTTTCCTTGCCGAACCGCGTCATGTGCCAGCCATCATCGCAGAACTGCGACAGAAAAAAGAAAAACCATCGCGCAATATTATGATTGGCGGCGGCGGTAATATCGGCTTTCATCTTGCCAAAGCATTGGAAGGTGACCACTTGGTTAAATTGGTCGACCACAATATGCAACAAGCGCGCGAAGTGGCCGAACAGCTCGATAAAACCGTGGTCATTCGCGGCGATATTTCCGATAAAGATTTATTGCTTGAAGAAAATATTGATGAAATCGACCTATTTATTGCCGTTACCAACAGTGATGAAGCGAATATTATTTCTGGTATGTTAGCCAAAAAACTCGGCGTGCGCCGCGTGATTGCGCTCGTTAATAACCAATCCTATGTCGAACTGATTCAGCTCAATGGGATTGATGTGGCAATTTCCGCTGACAGCATTACGACTAGCCACCTGTTACATCACACACGTCGTGGAGACACGGTTAAAGCAGTAACCTTACGCCGAGGTGCTGCCGAAGCGATGGAAGTCGTCGCCCACGGCAGCGAAAACACCTCAGACATCATCGGCAAAACGATTGCGCAAATTCCTTGGCCAAGCGACATCACCGTCGGCGCGATTATCCGCAAAGACAATGTCATTATTGCCCACCGCGATTTAGAAATTGAAGCCGAAGACCATGTGGTACTTTTCTTAACCGACCCCAACAGCGCTTCGGCGATTGCCGAACTGTTTGCCACCAGCGAACCCAGCTGGTTTCGCTGGAACTAAGTATGCACTCCAAAATTATCCTTAAAGTCATCGGCTTGCTGTTAATGCTTTTTAGCCTAACCTTGGTGCCGCCGATTATTATCGCGCTTATCTACGGTGACGGCGCTTTAACTGCCTTTGCAACCGTTATGGGCGGCGTTTTAATGCTCGGTTTGCTGTTGTGGTTGCCCGTCCGCGATTACAAACAAGACCTCAAAATTCGCGATGGTTTCTTTGTGGTTGTCATGTTCTGGGTCGTCCTGGGCTTAGTCGGCGCCCTGCCCTTTTACATCGAAAAGGAAGTGCCACTCAGTTTAACGGATGCCATTTTTGAATCTTTTTCCGGCTTAACCACGACGGGAGCAACTGTCCTGACCGGACTGGATGAATTGCCACACGCCATTCTTTGGTACCGCCAACAACTGCAATGGCTGGGCGGTATGGGGATTATCGTATTGGCGGTTGCGGTGCTGCCAATGCTTGGTGTTGGTGGTATGCAGTTATATCGCGCGGAAACCCCTGGACCGATTAAAGACTCCAAAATTGCCCCACGTATTTCAGAAACGGCCAAGGCCTTATGGTTTATCTATCTAGGGCTCACCGTTAACTGTGCAATTGCCTATTGGCTGGCTGGGATGAACTGGTTTGATGCCTTTAGCCATAGTTTTTCTACTGTCGCCATCGGCGGGTTTTCCACCCACGACGCCAGTATCGGCTATTACGACAGCTTCCAAATCGAACTGGTTGCGGTGTTCTTCATGTTTCTTGCCGGCGTCAACTTTGCGCTGCACTTTAGCGCTTTCCGTAATCTCAATACCAATGCCTATTTAAGCGACCCGGAATTTAAAGTCTACGCCACCATTTTGATTACCATCACTTTGATTGTCAGTGCTTTTTTATACCTACATAACGTCTACCTAGACTGGTCAGATGCGATTCGCTACGGACTCTTTCAAACAGTATCGATCGCCACCACTACCGGCTTTGCCAATGCCGACTTTGCCGCTTGGCCGGGCTTTTTACCGGTGCTATTAATTTTTGTCAGTTTTATTGGCGGTTCAGCCGGCTCGACTGCCGGTGGCATGAAAGTCATTCGTTTCTTGCTGCTCAGCAAACAAGTCTTACGCGAAATTCAAGGGTTGTTGCATCCCAATGCAATTATGCCAGTCAAACTCAGCGGCCGCAGTATTCCGGAAAAAGTGATGATGGCCGTCTGGGGATTCTTAGCCGTCTACGTGTTTACGTTCACGGTGATTATGTTGGTGGTGATGGCGCTGGGCGTTGATCAAATCACGGCTTTTTCCGCCGTGGCGGCGATGATGAATAATCTAGGGCCTGGCTTAGGCGCAGTCTCATCCAACTACGCCAGCTTGAGCGATCCGGTGAAATGGGTACTGACCTTCGCTATGCTGCTCGGACGCTTGGAAATTTTTACCTTACTGGTGCTTTTTACCGCCGCTTTCTGGCGTAAATAAAGGAATCGAATGCACAGCACACAACCAAAATGGGAGCTGCACTATGCAGATGCCACACTGCAAACACCAGCCAATCCTTGTTTTGTGCTGCAGCAACACTCGACATTATTACCCTTTTCTGGTCGTGCTTTAGAAATTGCCTGTGGCCTAGGTGGGAATGCGCGTTTTTTGGCGCGCTGTGGTTTAAAAACGGATGCGTGGGATATTTCCGATAACGCCTTAACGATTTTAAATAATTACGCCAGTTTGCACCATCTGCCAATTACGCCGTTGATTACCGACCTTGAACAGATGCTGCTTCCCTATCAACAATACGATGTGATCGTCGTCAGCCGTTATTTAAACCGCGCATTGTGTCAACAGCTGGTCGCCGCTTTAAAACCCAAAGGGCGGATTTTCTATCAAACCTTCCTAGCGCCTGTGCAACAGAATGCACCGAGCAACCTAGAATTTTATTTACAAACAGGGGAATTAACGCACCTGTTTCAGGATTTACGCTGCGAAGTCTATGGCGAAGGTTGGTTAGCGTCGGAAAACACATTGGAAACCCATGCACCCAAACAGCGTTACGCTTGGTTTGTTGGACGTAAACAATAACGCATTCGCCTGCCAGAACTTACTTTTGATAAATACCCGGCGCACCTCGGAAACGACGATAGGCCCACAAATATTGCTCCGGTGCCTGTTGCACACACTGCGCAACCCCATGGTTTAAAGCCGTCGCCGCTCGCACGGGATCCTTATCCGCCAAAGCATCCCGATCCGCAGGCAAAATATGAAGCTCAAACCCACCCTTTTGATTACGCAACGCCATAATAAACAGACAGTGTGCATCGGTTTTTTGCAAGAGTTTACTGGCTAAGGTCATCGTCCGCGCAGGCACACCCATAAAAGGCACTTGCACGCCGTTCTCTCCGGCATCTTGATCTGGCAAAATTCCCGAAACCTGCGCACTCTTTAACGCCTTTATCACTTGGCGCACACCACGTAAATCAGTCGGTGCTAACTGAGCCCCAAAACGCTCGCGGGAACGACGCATCAAAGGTGCCAGAGCGCGCAAATTCGGTGGCCGGTACATAAACGTCGCCGGATAATTCATCGCCAAATAATTTCCCGCCAACTCCCAATTACCCAGATGCGGAGCCAATAACAACACCCCCTTGCCTTGCGCAAAAGCACTTTGCAAATACTGTTCTCCATGCACGTTATGAATCAAACCCTGCAATGTCTGGCGCGATCCTAACCACATAGCACCGAGTTCCGTGATCGACTGCGCATTGTGCTGCAACACGGCTTTGCTTAATACCGTAAGTTCAGCATCGCTGAGCTGAGGGTAAACTGCACGTAAATTACAACGCACCAAAAAACGCGAATGACTGTTAAAACGCGCCATTAAGCCGCCAAAAAACCGACCCAATCCTTGCAGCCAAGTAAATGGCAGCCAAGCTGAAATGTTTAAAAAGCCGATGACAAACCAAGCCACAATTGACTCGCCGATTTTACGCACCGAAGGGAATTTTTGAGAGATTGCCATGCGCAAACTACCGCGCTTTTTCTTGGTTTAAATCGGCTGCACCAGCATGATTATCATCGGCGATTAACGGCTGCATCGCCGTCCAAAGATTGGCATACAGATGTGGATTTTTCTTCTCTTGTTCCAATAACAACTGCTTAGTTTCAGCACGCGCTTGAGGCTTTGCGTAGCACGCCGGACAGTTATCAGGAATCACTGGCAAATCCGCCGATTTGGCAAAATCACGGGTCTGATTTTCACGCACGCGAACCAATGGACGAATAATGCGAATATCGCCGTCATCATTCAGATAATGCGCCTTCATCGTTCGCAATTGTCCGGCGTTGAAAGCCGACATCATAAAACTCTCCGCCAAATCGTCCAAATGTTGTGCCAACGCCAAAACGTTATAGCCTTCGCGACGGCAGACGGTATAGAGTTTTCCGCGTTTCTGACGCGCGCAGAAACTGCAAAACGAATCGCCCTTCATGTGCAAATTGGCAAGTGCCACCAAATCTTCGGCTTCATAAAAATACGGCACGCCCAGTTTTTCCACCCACGCTTTTAAGGGTGATGGATCAAATCCGGGGATTTCTGGATCAATGGTACAGGCAGCCAATTCAAATTTGACCGGCGCATGACGCTGCAAATGCTTGAGAATCACCAACAACGCCAACGAATCCTTGCCGCCGGACAATCCCAAAAGCACGCGATCGCCATCACGCAACATTTTGAATTGAGCCATCGCCCGCCCAACCGGCTTCATAATCGCCTTCGGCGGCTTAATCCAATCTTTGGTGCGCTCGGATTTCGTTAATTTGGATTCGCTGTTTGCGTTTACATCAGTCATTATTAGGTTCAATCCTCAGAAAAACTTTTCTCACTCATTCACATTTGGTGCATGCCGAGGTATTTTACAATATTCATTCGACAGCCCAAGACAATTCCCTAACGACGGGACAGCATTGATAGGATCTAATAATGAGCATAACCGGTTTATCACCAATAAAACGCCATCTATTGATAATCATTATTAACTGGATCAGCTTTTCTGTTCAGGCGAATCCACTCTCTTTACCGAATTTACCAATTGATAGTTTAAATATCAGCGGCATCGTCACCATTGCTGACCAAATGGCTTTAGTGACTGATGAGGGCGCAAGCTTAGTGTTATTGCAACAGAACGCTGGACGCTGGCAAATTTTAAACACACTTGCGCTGGCCAATTCAAACGTTGAGCTGGATTTGGAAGCCTTGGCCTATCAAGCGCCTTATCTTTACGCGCTGGGTTCGCACAGTGCCAAGCGTAAAAAAGTAAACGCCGATAAAACCCAAAAACAAAATTTGCAGCGTTTAGCGCAAACCTATCCGGAAGAAGCTCGTCGCCAGCTGTTTCGGATTCGCTTAAATGCCGAAGGGGCTGCAGAAAAGGTGGAGTCAATTTCACTGCAAAAGTTGCTGGCCGAACAACCGATTATTGCGCCCTTTATCGGCATCCCGAGTAAAGAAAACGGAATAGATATCGAGGCGCTCTCCAGCGACAACAAACAGCGACTGCTGGTCGGATTTCGCGCTCCGGTACTGCGCGGTAACTACATACCGGTGCTGCGCTTAAAACCGGAAAAAGACGGCGCGTTCGCCGTTCAAAAACACAAATGGCTCTGGCTTGACCTCGATGGCCGTGGGATACGCGGCATGTCCCAAATAACGGATGCGAAAATAAGCGGACAATTATTGCTCGCTGGTGCGGTCGGTGACCAGCCGTTAGCCTATGCGGTGTATTTTTGGGATGAAAGCGATCAATTGGCGGGGAGCGACCGCCCTGCCAACGGCTTACGTAAACTGTGCGATTTACCGACTTCGGAGGGCAAACCAGAGGGAATCCAGTTCAGTCGCTTTATTGACAAACAGGTCGAATTTCTGATCGTACAGGATGGTTTAATTAATGGCGATTTGCGCCAACATCGCTGCTCTTTTTGAGGAATCACAGTAGATTAACGGCCGCGCTCTTCTAGGCGGCGCAAAAACTCTTTCATCACTTCGCTATACAGCTGTTCGCCCAGATACAAATCTTCCACTTCGTGGTCGATGCTCGGGTTATCGTTGACCTCAATCACCACCACTCGATCACCACTCTGCTTTACGTCCACCCCATAAAAACCATTGCCAATTAATTTAGTCGCTTTAAGTGCAACATCCAAAACCGCTTTAGGAACTTCAAACGTCGGCAGCGTATCAAAACCGCCGGATTCCGCTTCAGTATTGGCACTCTGTGCAGATTCATGTTTATAAATTTGCCAATGGTCGGCCACCATATAGTAACGACACGCATACAACGGCTGATTATTCAAAATCCCAATCCGCCAATCGTACTGCGTATACATAAATTCCTGCACCAATAGCATCACCGATTCTTTTAACAGCAGTTGCGCCTGTACTAAAAGTTCGGCTTCGGTCTCGACTTTCACCACACCTCGCGAAAAAGCGCCGTCTGGTATTTTTAAGACCATCGGCAAACCAATTTCCTTAACTAACGCTTTAAGGCGCGCATCAGTCGGTTGACGAAGCAACACCGTCTTCGGTGTTGCCACCTGATTGACACTGAATAAATCCGCCAAATAAACTTTATTCGTACATCGTAAAATCGACGCTGAATCATCAATCACAACCAACCCTTCTGCCTCAGCCTTTTTGGCCATGCGATAGGTGTGATGATCGACCGAAGTGGTTTCGCGGATAAACAAAGCGTCAAACTCGGCCAATCGTGCCGAATCGCGCCGCGTAATTCGCTCCACCCCGATACCTAACTGATTAGCCGCCTTAGTAAAATACTGCAAAGCGTCCTCATCACTCGGCGGCAAAGCCTCTTGCGGATCAACTAAAATAGCCAAATCATATCGAAACGCTTTGCGCACTTTGGGTTTGCGCCAGATTTGCAAACTGAATTTTTCCAAGGCTGCGGCAAACAGTGTCTGCTCGGCGCTGGTGCTAAGATGCTTTAATCCCAAAGGCTTCACATTTCTTAACTGCCAACGTCCGTTACTGTATTTCAATTGTGCTTCTAAAATCGGGCATGGCAGTAATTCAAACAACTTTGCCGCCAGCTTGCTAAACGCTTTATCCAACACCCGGCCAAAACAGATACGCAACGTATGGATCTCGTCTTGTGAGGGTTGCGGCAACTTTAACAACAACGCATCAGCCCAAACAAACTGTAAAGAGGAAAGCGACTGACGGCTTAAATCGTTAATACTGGTCAAAGACGGAATCACTTTGTGACCGCGCGCTTCTGCCAACAGCGAACAGTAATAGCCACTTTTAAGATAGTGATAATCACGGCACAGATTAATCACGCGCACTTTTTTACCCGCTTTACTATGCACCTCGCTGAGATAATCATCCAACGAAATCACATCCTGACTGGGAAAATAAGGCTCCCAATCCGCGAGTTTATCAACCACAACATAAAACTGACTCACATCCATCTCCTTGGCAGAACCCTGCAAAACGCTAACAAAACCGTTCTAAGCAAACGCATTTAGGGCCGGTAAACTCGCCGCTTTTACGCTTTTGCCAAAATCGCAAAATAGATGTCTTTGTACTGCAAAAACCTGATGCTAACAATCATTATTTTTAGCACTGCGGATAAATTTCGCAGTAAGATGATGTACCCCTATCTCTTGGAGATTTACAGTGATTAACGCCCTCGCGCCATTGGATTTAAGTCTTTTTAAACATTCTTATGCGGAGGCGCGCCACTGTTTTCTGGAGCACCTAAATCGGCCGCTACCGATTCAATGGCAACAGCGTTTTGAGCACCCTTTACTCGGCGCACAAGACGAGGCGTTGTTTTGCGATATGGTACTGCTTTCGCAATCCAAAAAACCCCGCAAAATACTGGTCATTCAGAGTGCCACTCACGGCATTGAAGGTTATATGGGTTCTGCGGTACAAAGTGACTTGTTACCCCTACTGGAAGTGCCCCTGTTTGCTCATGCCGATTTAGGTATATTACTGATTCACGCGTTAAATCCTTGGGGATTTTCTTGGCAGCGTCGTGGCGACCACCAAAATATCGACTTGAACCGTAACTTTGTCGATTTCAGCCAACCGCTGCCGCACAATTCACAATACGATGAACTGGCCGCCACCGCGCTGCACATTTGGCAGACCCGCAAAACCCAAGCGCAATCCATCGCCCCTTTTATCGGCACGGTGACTCAAGGGCAATATCACAATCCCGAGGGGATTTTCTACGGCGGGCAAGCGCCTAGTTGGTCGAACGGCGTATTGCAACAGTTGAAAAGCCAAGGCTTTTGGCAGAGTGCCAAGCACATCGCCGTGCTGGATTTACACACCGGCTTAGGGCCTTACGGCTATGGCGAACTGATTAACGATCATCAGCCCAACAGCCGCGGTTTTGAATCGGTGGTCAACACCTACGGCGCGAATGCCTGCTCGGCGTATTTGGGCGAGTCCTGTTCCGCTCCGAAAAACGGTTTGGTGGATTTTTTCTGGCACCAACTCATCGGCGAACGCGGCCATTTTGTCACGGTCGAATTCGGTACTTTTGCGCCAGAAGCCTTGGTCGGCTTACTGTTGGAAGAGCAAGATTACCAAAACCATTTAGGCACCCAAACCCGCGATTTAGATGCGCCCCCTGTCAAAGCCCTACTGAATTTTTTCTACCCGTTTGAACCCAGCTGGCAGCAACAAGTGCTGCTGCGTTCGCGCCAAGTCGTCAATCTTGCCCTACAAAACGGGCTAAAGAAACGCTCATGCTGACCCTTCGCTTAGCCGATAAAAACGACTTGAACGCCCTTGTGCAAATCGAGCAGCAATGCTTTGTCTACGACCAAATCAGCCGCCGCAGTTTCAGCCACTTTCTAAAAGGCGAGCATTCGACTTTGGCAATCATCGCCGACGAGCGGCAAATGCTCGGTTATGTGTTACTGCTGTTTCGTAGCGGCACCGGATTGGCGCGGCTTTACTCTTTGGCGGTTGTGCCCGAGGCGCAGGGCAAGGGATACGGCAAACAACTGCTGGCATGGGGCGAGCAATACGCCGGCGAACACGGCTGTGTCTATCTGCGTTTGGAAGTCAGCGTCAATAATCTCGCCGCCTATCAACTCTATCAACAACGCGGCTATAAAACGCTGGCCAAACTCAGTGCCTATTACGAAGACGGTGCGGATGGCTGGCGTATGGAAAAACGCTTGCACAGCAAGGCGCTAAGCCGCCGCGCACGCCCTAACTTTGCCTATTATGAGCAAAGCACCGAATTTACCTGCGGCCCGGCTTCTTTAATGATGGCGCTGCAAACCTTACAGACGGATTATCGCGCCAATCGCCGCGAAGAGCTGCAAATCTGGCGCGAAGCGACCACTATTTTCATGACCTCGGGACATGGCGGCTGCTCGCCGCACGGACTGGCTTTAAGCGCATGGCGGCGCGCACTGGCGGTTGAATTAATCGTCAATAGCAACGGCACGCCTTTTATCGACGGCGTGCGCAGCGCCGAGAAAAAAGCGGTGATCGAGCTGGTGCATCAAGATTTTCTCACCCAGCTGGCGGAAAGCGACGTCAAGGTGCGTAATGACTGGCCGAATACCGAAGAATTAGACGCGATTTTGGCGCGACAACAGCCGATTTTGGCGCTCATCAGCACTTGGCAATTAACGCGTGACAAAGCCCCTCATTGGGTGGTGATTACCGCCAGCGACGAAAATTATGTGTATATCAACGACCCCGATATCGACGACAAGCAACCGCATCTGAGCAAAACCGACTTCGAGCAAATCCCGATTGCCAAAGGGTTGTTTTGGAAAATGGCCAGCTTCGGCCAGCAAAAACTCAAGGCGTTATTGGTGCTGGGGGCGACTGCGCCAAATTCTTGAAAACCGCTTGAGCAATCTTTAAAACGGCAAGCTCGCTCTTGAAGTTTGACCGTCCATCCTTAAATTAGACAGCGAACGAAGGAGACACAGAACACGTTCATTGAAGTGTTCCGTGTCTTTCTAAGCCAACGCGGCTTTTCATACTGAGATGTCTAATAAATGGAGATTGAACTATGTCAAAAAAGACCACGCTTATGCTCGGCTTAACCGCTGCCCTACTTGCCAGCGCCGGTCATGCTGCCGATAAATCAGGAAAAGACCCCTATCTTGCCGGTTTTGAAGCTTATGCCAAAGAAAACCCAACGCTGGCTCCAGCGATTGAAGCTTATAAAAAAGACCTGCAAAAAGCGATGCAGCAAAATCCGAATCTGGTCGAAACCAAGCAAGAACTCGGGCACAGCGACTCTTAAGCCGCTGTAAGACTGCATCGGGTTAAAACAACCGGAAAACAAAAACGGCGCAAAGTGTTCATCTCTTTGCGCCGTTCTTTTACAGTGTGTGATCGCTTAATTACGCCAATAAGGCGGGGATATTTTTGTAGAGAATAAACAACCCCATCAAAATCATAAACACCGCAAAACCTTTCTTGAGTATCTGCTGGTCGATTTTAGAGCTAATCTTATGCCCGATCCAACCGCCTAAAATACCGATTGCCGAGAAAATCCAGATGATGTTCCAATCCAGTTGCAGATTGAGTTTTTCCAACACCGGAATATAACCAACAAAACCAGCGAACGATTTCGCGGCAATAATCACCAAACTGGTGCCGACTGCCATACGCATCGACAATCCACCAAGCAGCACCAGAGCCGGAATAATCAAAAAGCCGCCGCCGACACCGACCAAGCCCGTTACACCGCCAACCACAAAGCCGTCTACTGCAATTTTATAAAATGCTCGCGGCTCATGCGGCTCGTCGCTCAGCTTCATCGGTTTGTACATTAAAAAAGCCGCAATAATCAATAAGACGGTAAAAATTAGCATCTGTATAGCGTCGGTAACAAAATTGGCTGTCCATGCACCAAACATGGCGCCAGCCATACCGGGCAAACCGAACATAAATACCGTGCGCCAGTCGACCATTTTCTGTTTGGCGTAAGGAATCAGTGAAAACAGACTGATAATCCCGACAATCATCAAAGAGCCGGCAATTGCCACTTTGGTCTCTTGCCCGACCACGTAACTTAAAACCGGGACGGTAAGAATGGAGCCACCAGAACCTAAAAGGCCAAGCGTAATCCCGATAAATAATGCGCCAATCCAGGCTAAAACCATAAAAAGCTCCTAAATTCTGTCAATCGTTGTTTGGCCGTTATTCTAGCCAACCTCGTCACGGCAATCGTGACAATATTATTAAATGCTTATATTTATTTTCGGGTTAAAAACACACCGCTTTCAATGTGATGGGTATAAGGAAACTGGTCAAACAGCGCGGTGTGTTGAATATCATGGGTTACAGTCAGCACTTCCAAATCGCGCGCCAAGGTTTCTGGATGACAGGAAATATAAATAATCCGCTCGTAATCACAGACCATTTTGCGGGTGACATCGTCCAGACCGGAACGCGGCGGATCGACAAAAATCGTACTGAACTGGTAGGACGGCAAGTCGATATTCTTCAAGCGCGTAAAATCGCGCCCGCTTAACGCCTCGGCCACTTCTTCGGCCGCCATTTTGATAATCTGCAAATTGTCGATGCCATTATGCGCAATATTGATTTGCGCCGAGGCCACCGACGTTTTCGAGATTTCGGTCGCCAATACCCTACGATAGCAGTCCGCCAACGCAATCGAAAAATTGCCGTTACCGCAATACAACTCGATTAAATCACCGGCATTCTGCCCGGAAACGTGGCGTGCCCAATGCAACATCTGCTGCGCCACATAAGGATTGGGCTGGGTAAAACTGTTTTCGATTTGTTGATAATGAAACGTCTTACCATCGACATTCAGGGTTTCGGTGACAAAATCGGCATCCAGCAGAATTTTCTGTTTGCGCGCCCGTCCGATGATGTGGGTAATCGGCAGCTTTTCGCGTAAACGATTTGCCGCTGCCAACCATGCCTCATCGTCAACAATTTGCCGACGATAAATTAAGGTCACCAGCATTTCTCCTGACAAAGTTGCCAAAAAGTCGATTTCAAAAAGCTTAAAACGCAAAGCCGCATCGGCACGAATCGCTTCCATTAAACGCGGCATTAATTCCGCAATCGAGGCAATCGCCATCGGACACGCATCAATACGAATTTTTTGCTTAGTGGCCTGATCAAACATAATGTAATAGGCGTCATCGTCTTCATGCCAAATGCGAAATTCAGCACGTGCACGATAGTTTTCAGTTGGAGAGGCAAAGACTTGCAGGTTCACCGCGGTCGGCAACAAAGCCTGCAATCGCGTAACCTTCTCAGCCAGTTGGCTAGAGTAATTTTCAGGAAAAACTTGGCACAGCATAACAATCGGTTCCGTTACGCCAAAACGTGGCGCGAACAAAAAAACCACTATTATAACAACTCATCAAACTTGAACCTATCAGACTGAGCAGGAAAGCGAAAATCCAGTCCTTTATAAAAAAATACGCACTTATACCAATATAAGTAAAAACAAGTACTAGAAATCCGGTAAACTAAGGGTAAATATTCTTTTACAAAAGCTTTGCTCAACGTTAAGACGTAATTCCATGACTGCTGAAACATTTATTGAGAACAGCATACCGAATTGCAAGGTGTTAACCCGCAACTCGCAATGTGAAATCCGGCAGAACGCCAAAATGGCGACAGCAAAACCGAATTCTGAACTTCAAGCATCCCCTAGTGAGGCCTTATGACTCAGTCTATTTTTTTAATTATCGATGACCAAAAATCCATCGCTCAAGTGTTAAAACAAAAGCTCAGCGAACAATCCCACTTGCCAATTAAGATTTGTAACAGCCTAGCCGAAACCGAAATGCTGTTGGCCACAGGAATAAAAATCGAAGTTGCTTTATGTGATCAAAATTTACCGGATGCACCGCGCGGCGAAACGATTCATTATTTGCTGCAAAAACACATCCCAACCGTGGTGTTTAGCGCCAGTTTTTATGACCCGAAAAATAGCGATAATCAATCCAAAAAAATTGCCGATTTTGTCATGAAAGACAGTCCTGCCGCACTGGATTATGCAGTCAGTATTATGCTATCACTAAGCCAAAACCCTCAGCGCAAAGTTTGGTTGTTAAGCTCCAATCAATCCAATTACTCACAAAAATTAATTAATATGCTTAATCTGCAACGCTATCAAGTGAGCACATTTGAAAAACCGCAAAAAATTCAAGAACAGCTTAGTAAAGAGCGCCCCAGCATTATTTTGATTGAAGACTCCAATAATTTACATCAATCGGAGGTCTACCATTTTATTGAAGAGGTCCGCAAAGATTACAATAAGAATCAGCTACCAATGATGATCTGCGAATCCAGCGAACATATTTACTCAGCCATCAAAATGATGAAATACGGCGTCAATGATTTTTTCAACACCTCTTTTACCGCCGAAGAGTTTTACGTTCGTTTAAAGCAGAACATTGAACTAAGCTTGTCTTATCAGGCGATTGAGCACATTTCACAACGCGACGGATTAACACAAGTCTTAAACCGCCGCTATTTCTTTGAACTGGCTGAGAAGAAATTTACGCAACTGCAACGCAATGACACGCAGTTTTTTGTGATTATGGCCGATATTGACCACTTTAAAAACGTCAATGATAACCACGGCCACCATAAGGGCGATGAGGCGATTATTTATCTCGCCGAACAACTTGAAAGCCACTTTAGCGACTATCTCGTTGGGCGCTTTGGCGGCGAAGAATTTTGTGTATTCGGTGCTTTAAGCAACCAAGCCGTCCTTGCACAACAATGCGAACAGTTGCGCACAACCATTGAACAAACCACTCAAGAGCGTCTTGGAGTACATTTCACACTCAGCCTTGGGCTTTGTTCGACCGGCACAACCATCAGCGAGGCGTTTAGCAATGCAGACAGCGCTTTGTACCGCTCAAAGAACGCAGGACGCAACCAACTTACCCTCTGCTAAAAACCGTTTTAAAAAGACGGTTTTAAAATAGCGTCACCACTAAGCCCACATAAAAAGCCGTGTTGCGAAAAATAAAGTGCGACTCAACAAACTGGTAGTTATTGCCACTTAAATCCAAGCTAAATTTATCCAAACGAAGCTGAGAATGGGTAAATCCAATGTCCATGAATGCTTTTGGCCCAACCGTGAATAACCCTAGCTTTTGTGGCTGGCGGTTCCATAGTAGATAACGCGACCCCAGATTCATAAACAAAAAATCACCATCCACTTCCAGTGAGGTCCCAAACGTCTCATTTTTGACTTTGACAGTCTGCGGCGCATAACTGATTTCACCATACCAGGCGGCGCGATCATTCCAAGAACGCATAAAATTAAACTTTGGACCTAAACGATAACCGCTAAATTCGGTTTTACTGGCAACCAAATTCACATCCACCGCGTCGCCATTCGCGATTGGCACAGGCGCGGAAAAATAATTCTGGATCTCGGAACCGTTCGCGCTGCTTCCTGCGTTTTCAATGGTTGGAAAAGCGATACCCAAAGACATACCCATACCAATATAATCTCGCTCGCCCCAACGCCTAATGTCATAGCCTAGCGTTGCCTGCGCATCGAACATATTCAGTTTAAATTGCGTTGTCGGAAAATTCGCCGCCCCTCCGTCACTGCTCAATTGTGAGGTTTGCAAGGAAAGTTCTTCACTTGGAAAAGCGTAACTGATTGAATAGTCATAGAAAAAGCGGGACTCCAGCAGACTGGTGTGCGAGTTTTTCATGGTAAAGGTGGTCGACTCACTGCTCAAACCTTTTTCTAGGCCAAGTAAACCGCCTTCAATATGACTCGTTCCAACCCCAAAATAATATTCAGCCGCTTTAACATTAGGAGCTATAAGCAAGGCGCTACAGACAAGTCCTGCGAAACAAAAACTGGAATTTACTCGCTTTACACCCTTTATCACCGACATTCTCTCTTACATTAATCCATAACACGCAAAATCGCGTCGATAGTATAAACCCAAACTTCACACACTCCGCGCTAAAAAAATCACTTGATTCATCACTCAACAGACAGCGCTAAGCGACAAACGTGGCATAGGTTGCGAAATGCAACGAAAAAGCGCCAAGCCACCAGATAATTCGGAATCTCGACAAAGCATTGCCGCTGAAACACACCTAGCCGACAAAATCAGTTAAAATAGCCGGCCTATTTTGGTCGTCATCTGGTAATACACAACAGGAACAGTTCATGAGTTCACGCGCGGATCGTATTTCACAATTAAAGTCACTACTTGCCGAAAGAGTTGTCGTTTTAGACGGCGCTATGGGTACCATGATTCAAGGTCTGAACTTGACCGAAGAGGATTTCCGTGGCGAGCGTTTTGCCGACTATCACATGGATATCAAAGGCAATAACGACATTCTGGCGATGACCAAACCGGAAGTGATCCGTGATATTCACTTAGCGTTTTTGCGCCAAGGCGCCGATATTATCGAGACCAACTCTTTCAACGCCACCACCATTGCGCAAGCCGATTACGATATGCAATCAGTGGTGACCGAGCTGAATATCGCTTGCGCCAAGGTGGCGCGCGAAGCCTGCGAGATTGCCGAATCCGAAGACGGCAAACCGCGTTTTGTCGCCGGTGTTCTAGGGCCGACAAACCGCACCGCGTCGATCTCGCCGGACGTCAATGACCCGGGTTTTCGCAACACCTCATTTGATGAATTGGTCATTGCCTACAAACAAGCGACTCATGCGCTTTTAGAAGGCGGCGTGGACACCATTCTGATCGAAACTGTATTCGATACCCTCAATGCCAAAGCCGCCATTTTCGCGGTTAAAGAAGTGGAAATCGAAGTTGGCTATGAAGTGCCGATTATGTTGAGTGGGACGATAACGGATGCTTCCGGACGCACCCTTTCCGGTCAAACCACCGAAGCCTTCTATAATGCTGTCGCCCACGCCGAGCCACTATCCGTCGGTTTGAACTGTGCCTTAGGGCCAGAAGAGCTTCGTCCGTATGTACAAGAGTTAAGCCGCGTGTGCGAAACCTATGTATCAATTCACCCGAATGCCGGCTTACCGAACGAATTTGGCGAATACGACGAAACCCCAGAACAGATGGCGGCTGAGATCGCGATTTGGGCAGAGCGCGGCTGGATCAATATTATCGGCGGCTGTTGTGGCACCACGCCGGATCATGTTGAAGCGATGGCGCAAGCGGCACAAAAACATCCGCGTCGCGCGCTACCAAACATCAAACCCGCCTGCCGCCTATCCGGTTTGGAACCGATGAACATTGACGAAAAAACCTTATTTGTGAATGTTGGCGAACGCAATAACGTCACTGGTTCAGCACTTTTTAAACGTCTGATTATTGAAGAAAACTACGAAGAAGCGATTGAGATTGCAGTCAAACAAGTGCAAGACGGCGCGCAGATTATCGACGTCAACATGGACGAAGGGATGCTGGACGCCAAGGCTTGCATGGTGCGTTTCTTGAACCTGCTGGCCTCCGAGCCGGAAGCATCGCGTGTACCGATCATGATTGACTCCTCAAAATGGGAGGTCATCGAAGCGGGTTTGAAATGCATTCAAGGTAAAGGTGTGGTCAACTCCATCTCGCTCAAAGAAGGGGAAGAAGCCTTTATCGCACACGCCCGTAAAGTGAAACAATACGGCGCAGCCGCGATTATCATGGCCTTTGACGAAGACGGCCAAGCAGATACCTTGGCTCGTAAAATCGAAATCTGCGAACGCTCTTATAAAGTGTTGACCGAAAAAGTCGGCTTCCTGCCGCAAGACATTATTTTCGACCCGAACATCTTCGCGGTGGCGACCGGTATCGAAGAACACAATAATTACGGTTTGGACTTTATCAACGCGGTGACGTGGATTAAAGCCAACCTGCCGCACGCCAAGATTTCCGGCGGGGTCTCCAATGTATCTTTCTCGTTCCGCGGCAACAACCCGGTGCGAGAAGCGATTCACTCGGTGTTCTTGTACTATGCCATCAAAGAAGGCATGGACATGGGGATCGTTAATGCTGGGCAGATGGCGATTTACGATGATCTGCCGGAAAAACTGCGCTTGGCCGTTGAAGACGTTATCTTGAATAAAGACCCAGACGCCGGCGAACGATTGCTGGAAGTCGCTGCCGAATTCCGTGGCGACGGCACCGCCGCCAGTAAAGTGGCTGATACCGCATGGCGCGATGCGCCGGTTGAAAAACGCCTAGAACACGCACTAGTCAAAGGGATTACCGACTACATCGAAGACGATACCGAAGAAGCCTATCAAAAACTGGGTTCAGGACTATTGGTTATCGAAGGGCCGCTGATGGACGGCATGAACGTGGTCGGCGACCTATTCGGTTCAGGCAAAATGTTCCTGCCACAAGTGGTGAAATCAGCGCGTGTTATGAAACGCGCTGTGGCGCACCTCGACCCATACATTCTGGCTGCAAAAACGGTTGGACAAGCCAACGGCAAAATCGTCATGGCTACAGTCAAAGGCGATGTGCACGACATCGGCAAAAACATTGTCGGCGTGGTACTGCAGTGTAACAACTTCGAGGTGATCGACCTAGGCGTCATGGTGCCAGCCGAAAAAATCCTGGATACTGCCATCGAACAAGGCGCAAACGTCATCGGTCTTTCCGGTCTGATTACGCCATCGTTGGAAGAGATGGTCAATGTCGCCAAACTGATGAAAGAGCGCGGCATGAACCTACCTTTATTAATCGGCGGCGCGACCACCTCCAAAGCACATACAGCGGTGAAAATCGAACCGCAATACGACCATCCTGTAGTGTACGTTAAGGATGCCTCGCGCGCGGTGGGCGTGGCGCAAAGCTTGATTTCCAACGACCTCAAAGTCGATTTTGCCGCGAAAATTCGCGCCGAATACGAGCAAGTACGCGAAGAGCGTAAAGCGCGCGCTAAAGAGGTCAAGCGTATCCCGATCAACAAGGCGCGCGAAAACCGCATCGAAATCGACTGGAACGGCTATCAGCCACCAAAACCGACTTTCCTTGGTTTACGCGTGCTAGAAGATTTCCCGCTGGAAAAACTTGTCGCACGTTTCGACTGGTCGCCGTTCTTCCAATCATGGGATTTGCACGGTCTCTATCCGCGTATTCTCGAAGACAAGGTTGTCGGTGAAGAAGCTAAGCGCGTGTTCGCTGATGCGCAAGCCATGTTGGAAAAAATCATTGCCGAAAAATGGCTGACCGCCAAAGCGACTTATGGCTTCTACCCGGCCAATGCCGTTGGCGATGACATTGAAGTTTACACCGATGAGTCACGCACGCAGGTGCTGACGGTTCTGCATAATCTACGTCAACAGGCGGAGAAAAAACGCGGCGGTTATAACCAGTGTCTGAGTGATTATATTGCGCCAAAAGTCATTAATGGTGAAGCTTCGGGCATTGCTGACTATGTTGGTCTATTCGCGGTGTCCGGTGGTATCGGCTGTGATGAAAAGGCGGCGGAATTTGAAGCGGCACACAATGACTATGATGCAATCATGCTCAAAGCCTTAGCCGACCGTTTTGCCGAAGCCTTTGCTGAAACCCTGCATGAAATGGTGCGTAAAACCGAATGGGGCTATGCGCCAGACGAAGACTTGGATAATGAAGCCTTGATTCGCGAAAAATACCAAGGGATTCGCCCGGCACCAGGTTATCCGGCCTGCCCAGAACACACCGAAAAAGGCACCATTTGGGAACTGCTCAAACCATCACAAAGCATCGGTCTTGAGCTAACTTCCAGCTATGCGATGTTCCCAACTGCGGCGGTTTCCGGCATCTACTTCTCGCATCCAGAATCCAAATACTTCGGTGTCGGCTCGGTCGGTCGCGACCAAGTCGAAGACTACGCCAAACGCAAAAAATGGAGCATCCAAGAAGCCGAAAAATGGCTAGCGCCGAATTTGGGTTACGATCCTGAAGACTTTGCGCAGTAAATAACTTCATAGGAGATTTCATGGAAAAAGAAGTCATAATCATTGCAGGCCCTAACGGAGCAGGTAAGACAACTTTTGCCATGAATCTTATCGATTTAGGCTATATCGAGCATTTTATAAATGCGGATGAGATTGCCAAAGAACATGCTCACCTTGGAATGGATAAAGCAAATATCAAAGCCTCCAGAGAATTTTTGAAACAGCTCGCCATTCTAGAACAAGAAGAGATTAACTTTGCTTTTGAAACCACTTTGTCTGGCCGAAGCCACATTAAGCGCATCCGAAAACTACAAGAAAAAGGTTGGAAGGTATCGCTTTTCTATTTAATGCTTCCGTCGCCAGAACTTTCTATCTCACGCGTTGCTGAACGCGTTTCGCATGGCGGGCACAATATTCCCCAAGAGGATATCAAAAGACGCTTTCCAAAAAGCCTGAATCACTATTATGATGACTATATGCCATTAGTTGATTATTCTGAATGCTTACTCAACGAAAGCGAAAATCCACTAACCGTATTTCGTTCTAATGAAGGCATTATCAAAGAGCAGAACGAAGAACTGTTCTCTTATTTTTTGGAGGTCAAATCATTATGGAAAAAGTAACAAACTATCGCCCTAAATTTGATGCTCAAACCGTTATGCAAGATGCGGTAAAACGCGATTTGCAACGTAAAAAAGCAATGGGGCAATATGCTGTCGTTTTCGAAAATGGCGAAATCAAAACCTTAAATTTCTCTGCGAAAGTCGTGGTACCAAGGCTATTTTCGACAACCTCTTCTTGAGAATTCAAGTCGAAGACTACGTCCACCGCAAAGGCTGGTCAATCGAAGAAGCCGAAAAATGGTTAGCGCCGAATCTGGGCTACGACCCTGAAAGATTTTGCTCAATAAGCAACCTTACCCCCTTACCTCTAGAAAAAGCCGCTCACCAAGAAATTCCTCTTAAACGCCTCCAGGGGTACAATAGCAATCTAGTTTCCGATAACAAAGCAATGCCAAACACTATGACTACCGAACTTGATTTTTCATCCTTAGAAAAAGCCATTGCGCGTTTAGATGAAAGCCTCCATCTTGTGTCTGCCATTGAGCAAGAGGACACACCTTTATACCGTACCTTGATTTCCGGTGTCATTCAGCACTTCGAGTTCACTTATGAATTAAGCTGGAAGTTTATGAAACGTTGGCTTGGCGAGAACTTGGGCGCATCTCAGGTGGATGGCGTTTCACGGCGCGAACTGTTCAGGCTTGCCGCTGAGTATCAATTAATTGTTTCAGTCGATGACTGGATGCTATTCCACCGTGCTCGTAATGAAACCTCCCACACTTATCACGAACATAAGGCGTTAGAAGTCTTTGCGATTGCTAAAGCGTTCTTACCACAAGCCGAACAATTGTTGCAGCGCTTAAAGGCTAAATATTAATGTTACAGTTATCGGATTCCGAATTACAAGAGGTGCTTAAAACACTGACGCCTTTTCTGCCGGAAGAAAGTAAAGTCTTTGCCTACGGCTCGCGTACCAAAGGCACTGCACGCGATTACTCTGATTTAGACTTGGCGATTCAGGCAAGAAATCCTCTTCCACTGGTAACGCTTTTTAAAATCCGCGACGCTTTCGAGTTTTCAGAACTCCCGTTTCGGGTCGATGTCCATAATCTTGACGAGCTATCCGACTCCATTAAAAACAGCACCAATCTGATTCAAATTACATAGCAGAAGGGTTATTTCATTTCATCCATTTCTAACAGCAATTCGACCAATTCAATTTGGTCATTGAGCAGTTGTTGATGCCATTCGTGAAACTGCTGTTCACATTCCGAATCCACATCGGTTTGTTGCCATAGGTCTTCGATAAAGTGCGCTAGAGCGCGTTTTTCGATGCGCAACATGGCTTGGGTTTGTTGGTCGGTTAGGCAGTCCATATGCGATGCCGCGCCAAAGTCGCCGAGCAGAAGATGCCCCGCTTCATCAATCAATACATTGTGCGCATAGAAATCCCCATGCACTAAACCTTGTTGATGTAGATGATTCAGTGCTGAGATGGCTTGTTGTAACAGGTGAATCAGCATGGTTTGCGATAGTCGAAACGCTTCGGCAAATTGGTCACGCGTGCAGGATTGCAAGCTCGGCGGCAAGCCGAGATTTTGATAATGGCTCGGAATCAGTTCCATCACCAGCCCGAGTTTTTCGGCATGAATTTTCGCTTCGACTTTGACTAAATTCGGGTGACTGCCCGCAGTAATACAAGCCCGCATTTCATCTTCGGGATAACCGTCACTAGTGACATCGCCCTTAAAAATTTTGACCGCTTTTTCGGTGCCGCTATGCAGTTCTTCGGCCAGAAAGATATGCCCAGACGCGCCCTCGCCTAAGAGTTCTTTTAATTCAAACGCTTGCAGTTCAGAAAGCAGCAATTCGTCGTCCACAGAATCTTGAGCATCCACTTCGCAGAAAGGATTGCCGGCATAGGCACACCACGCAAGACTGGGCATTTTAGTCAGCACCACGGGAAATTCAGCCAGCCGATTGGCAGAGACACGAATTAATTCTAAGCGCGAGCACTGCGCCAAGGACTCCGGCAATGCTGTAAGTTGATTACACGCCAACGCCAATTTTTGCAGATTGGGCGTTTTATCAAAACAGTCCGGCAGTTGAGAAATGTGGTTATCTGTGAGAATCAACCAGCGTAATTTCGGTGGCAAAGCCTGCTCGGAAACCGTCTCAATCTGGCAACTTTTAAAGCCAATCATCTCTAGGTTTTCGCACTGTCTAAGCACTGTCGGCAATTCTTTAAACGGATTCAGCGAGCAGAAAACTATCTTTAACTTCTTAAAACTATGTAGATCTGGCGGCAGCTCGGAAAGCTGATTATTGGACAGATCCAAGATTTCCAGCGTATTGACGTGTTGATACAGTTCGGCCGGAAATTCGGTAAGGTTGTCAGAAATTTGAATACGGGATGCGCCGTGCAAAGCGCCGGATTGCAACTGTGCTAGGGTGCTCACAGAAAGGTTTCTCCTATTGATTGTAAACGATTGCTTTTATTTTACTTTGCACTCACCAAGAGTCTTGATTTGGCTAAATTAAAAAAGCTGCGCGCTGTTATCGCGCGCGTAAGGCCTGTCGCTCAGAAAGTTTAGACAAAATTGACTCGTTCACACTCATAAGCCAATGAGCACAGAACAAATCTACATTGATTTGCGCACAAAATGGATTTTTTTCTCACGTCTCGACATGACGGCCAACCAACATCTTGCTCAATTAAATGCATCTATGCCTGAACATTTCAACTTATTATGCGTCAATCCAAACATTAAGCTAAAACAAGAAGTAAGCAATTTTTTGTGTTTTTTAAGCATTAATAACCATATGACACTATTGAAAAGGTTCATCATGTTATACATTCAACTTTTAAACTGAAAAACCCTACTTGGAGGCCACCCCCAATGAGTTCTGGTAACGAATATTTACTGGCCAACGATTTAGTCATTTTATCGACATCAGATAAAGTCGGTAATATCCTTGATTATAACGAAGGTTTTAGAGAAGCTTCCGGTTACAGTGATGCTGAATTGGCGGGAAAACCGCACAATATTCTCCGTCATCCAGATATGCCTAAAGAAGCGTTTGAAGATTTCTGGAAAACCTTGCAGGCAGGCCGCCCTTGGCAGGGTTTAGTCAAAAATAAACGTAAAAACGGCGATTACTACTGGGTAATGGCAAACGCTTCGCCCATCATCAAAAATGGCAATATCACCGGTTATCTATCCGTAAGGTATCCAGCAACCGATCAGCAAAAGCAATTCGCAACGCGTCTTTATTCCGACATTAATGCTGGTAAGGCAAGCTTTCCTTGGACAAAGCAAGACTCTAAGTTAAAGCAGTTTTTGTTCCCATTTATCAGCTTATTTATCGCCCTCTTGATCATCATTACCATGACCTTCGAAGCGGGAATCTCCGCCCTAACGTTAGCAACCGCTGCTTTAGGTATAGCCGCTTTGGGAGTCACTGCTTGGACAATAGTAAAGGCGGGTCGCCCTTCTAAAGAAATCATAAAAGGCATCGAAAAAATTTCCAATGGCAACCTGCAAGAGGCCGTTACCGACACAAGCGAACTGGGCTTTTTGATGAATATGATTCGTACTAGAGTGGCCGAGTCAGAAGCGAAAAATTACGATTCTGCCAAGCAAGCAGCCGTATTAACCACCGCAATGAACAGCGCCAGTACAAACCTGATGGTAGCCGATGCCGATTTTAATATTAAAAGCATCAACCAATCTCTGGCGGAGATGTTCAAACGTAATGAAAAAAGTTTGCAACAAGCCCTTCCTAATTTCAGAGCAGACACTGTCGTGGGCTCCAATATGGATATCTTCCATAAAAATCCAGCTCACCAACGTAAAATGGTGCAAGCATTAATGGAACCTTGGCAAGGAAATCTAAAGGTTTCAGATTTGATTCTGGAACTAACAGTCGTCCCGATTATTCGCCACAATCAAAAAGCCGGTTATGTGGTTGAGTGGCTGGATAAAACCAACCAAATCAAAAACATCAATGACATTACTCGTGTTTTGAAACACATCGAAGAAGGCGACTTCAACTACCGTATTGACGTTTTCCCTGGCGATTTAGAAGAGCTCGGAAACACAATTAACAGCACCATGACCACGTTGGGCGGCGTGATGACATCAATCAGTGATGTGATGAGCGCACAAGCACAAGGCGATTTAACCAAAGAATTACCTGCTGGTGTATTTAAAGGACAGGTCCACGATTTAAAAAATGCCATTAACTTCTCGTCCCAAAAAACCAAAGAAGTCGTGAGCATGACTTCGGAGGTTTCCGCTTCGGTTGAAACCACGGCACGAGAAGTGGCGCAAGGCGCCTTAACGCTGAGCAATCGAGTCCAGCAGCAAGCATCTGCCCTTGAAGAAACCTCAGCCACCATGGAGCAGATGAACTCGCAAGTACAAAGCAGCAGCAATAACGCCCAAGAAGCCAATCGAGTTTCGATAGATGTGCAACACAAAGTGGAACAGGGTGTTAGTGTGATGCAGCAGACTATTCAAGCGATGACCTCCATCGAAGAATCCAGTCATAAAATAGCTGATATTGTGACACTCATCGACAGCATCGCTTTCCAAACAAACCTACTGGCATTAAATGCGGCCGTTGAAGCAGCAAGAGCAGGCGAACACGGACGAGGTTTCGCAGTCGTGGCTTCAGAAGTCCGCAGTCTGGCACAAAAGTCAGCGGAAGCAGCAAAAGACATCAAAACACTGATTGATGAAACCGTTGGCCGCGTCAGCCAAGGTTCAGTCCTAGCGGCTGAGTCAGGCGAAATGTTGAATGACATCAATCGTTCAATTGAGAAGGTAACCAATATGGTTTCACAAATAGCACAAGCCTCAAAAGAACAAGCCGAAGGCGTGCAGCAAGTTCACCTCGCAATTAGCCAAATTGACAGTGTGACCCAACAAAATGCCGCTCTGGTTGAAGAAACCAGTGCATCCGCAGAAAACTTAAGACATCAAGCAGAAACCTTAAGCCAAGAAATGTCATACTTTAATTTAGGGGAGACTCAAGTACTCGATCCCTCGAAATATTCTTTAACCAGAAAATAAGATGCTTCTAATTCATTCTAGTTAATTGGATAATCCCAATTAACTAGAAAACAAGCATTTTTATGGAGAAAACTTGCAATCCTTAAAACTTTTATTGGTTGAAGATAATGATATTCTTCAACAAATTCAGTCACACATGTTAGATCAACTCGGCCATGAAGTGGTGATTGCAGCCGATGCTCAACAGGCCTTAAAAGCCGTACAGCAAGACTCATTTGACTTGATTATCATGGATTTAATTTTGCCAGGAATCGACGGCATTGAATGTACCAGACAGATTAAGCAAATGAATATCCAAACGCCAATCATCGCCTTAAGCGGTAATGATGCTCAAGAAACCAAAGACGCCTGTTTTGATGTTGGAATGGCCGGCTTTTTAAAAAAACCAACCGACAAAAAAATCTTTCAATTTATGGTTGATCAGGTTCTAAATCGATAACAACCTCTCAACAACTTAGCAACATCCCTTAATCTTTGGCAGACTGTGAACGCTTTTCAGCTTTACGATTACGAATGATTTCCCTTTGAGTAAACAGGTAAAGCTGTTCGATTTTGTCGCGCGCCCAAGGCGTTTTGCGTAGAAAAGTTAAACTCGATTTAATCGTTGGATTGCTTTTAAAACAGTTCATATTGGTTTTGTCCACCAACCCTTGCCAGCCATAATATTCCTGTAGCTCAGTGACAATGATTTTTAACGACAAGCCATGCAATGGATTATTTCGCTGTGTCGAAGTCTGCTCCAAGCGTGGGCGAGGAGTCTTGGCGCGCTTTTGCTCTTTTGTCGGCTCTGCACCTAGTTTATCGGATTGCGGGTTATGCAGTTCATTCATTCGATTTACTCCTCAAAATGCTACGCTCGAAGTCATCGGCGTTTGCTGATTCAAATATACCCTGAGGCATCGCTTCACGTACAATAAGCTTTTTCTTTTTTGATTTGGTTAGCTGCTTCAAGTTTGCCAAATATTACAGGCGCATTCATGACAGACTCTACCTCTTTTTCTCAACTTAATCTCCGCCCAGAATTACTCGGGGCGCTTGAAGCGTTGAATTTCACCACCATGACACCGATTCAGGCGCAAAGCGTACCGAGCATTTTACGCAGTGAAGACGTCATAGCCCAGGCCAAAACCGGCTCAGGTAAAACAGCAGCGTTTGGTTTGGGATTATTGCAACATCTCAATGCAAGATGGCTCAGCACGCAAGCACTTGTCCTTTGCCCAACCCGTGAACTGGCTGAACAGGTCGCTACCGAAATTCGTAAACTGGCCAGCCAAATCGATAACGTCAAGCTATTGACCCTATGTGGCGGCACGCCTTTTAAGCCTCAAGCGACATCATTGGAATATGGCGCACACATTATTGTCGGCACACCAGGGCGGGTTGAAGACCATGTTAAGCGCGGTACACTATTACTGGATGAACTGAATATTTTGGTGCTGGATGAAGCAGACCGTATGCTGGAAATGGGATTTGAAGAGTCTTTAGAAACGATTATCGGACAGATGCCTGAAGCACGACAAACGTTACTTTTTAGCGCAACGTTTCCGGAATCGATTCAAAAGCTGGCTGCGCATATTCTAACTAACCCGACACACGTAAAAGTGGAATCGGTGCATAACGACAACGCCATTCGCCAACATTTTTACGATGTGGCCAACGATGAAGAGCGCCAACAAGCGGTTAAATTACTGTTAATGGCGCATCAGACTACCTCTGCGGTCGTGTTTTGTAACACAAAACGTGAAGTACAAGAGTTAACCAGCAATTTGCAAGCCCAAGGTTTTAGCGCCGTCGCATTACACGGTGATTTAGAACAGCGTGACCGTGACCAAACATTAATTCAATTTGCTAATCAAAGTGCCACCGTTTTGGTAGCAACCGATGTCGCTGCGCGCGGTTTGGACATCGCCTCGGTTGAGGTGGTGATTAACTATCATCTGGCACACGATCCAGAAGTGCATATTCACCGCATTGGGCGTACCGGCCGAGCCGGAAAAAGTGGTTTTGCTTGTTCTCTGATTAGCGATAAACAGAGTTATAAAGTGGCGCAATTAGAAGAAATTTTAGGCATTCAAATTACTACCGAAGCCTTGCCAGACAAATCTGTATTATTGCAACGCCCCAGCAAAGCACCTATGGTCACCTTACTGATTGATGACGGCAAAAAAAGCAAAATCCGCCCCGGCGATATTTTAGGTGCGCTCACCGGCGATGGCGGCCTTTCTGGCGAGGATATTGGCAAAATTAAAATCGCGGCAAGACATTCTTATGTTGCGGTAAACAAAAAAATCAGCCAACAAGCCTTGAATCAGCTTAATAACGGCAAACTTAAAGGGCGCAACACACGTGCGCGCTTCCTGAGTTAAAGAGATCATTCCGCCAAAGTTCACGGGTCTGTTAAGCAAACACAGACCCGCACTGAATTGAAGACAGCATCATCAAGGCTGCTGTAACACTTCCCAATGCACTTCGCATTCCCCTTTAGCAGTTGCCAAATAGGCCGAATTACCACTAATGGTGACTGAAAAATCCATCGTGCGCTCCAACATCTGGGCAAACGTTTGAATCTCATTCCAGTTAAAACGATAAACTTCGATATCCAACCGGCTAAATTGCCCCTTGCCCTGTTCCCACCAGACATCAGACTTACTATTAAAGCTGTAAACTTTCGTCTGCCGCCCTTTACGCGTGGCTTTTTTCATACGCTCTAACGACGGTTCGCCGACATCAATCCACAACACCAATTGGTCATCCAATGTTGTCAACGAAATCGCCGGATCATCCACTTCGCTCAACCCCGCACCAAAGCTTAAATCCTCTTGAGCGTTAATACAGTAAGCCAATAATCGTGCCATCATACGTTCATCATTTTCTGACGGATGCTTAGCGACCGTCAAACTCAACGCGGTAAAAAGTGAGCGATTTAAATCAGAAAGCGAAATTTTAAATTTATAAACAGTTGGTTTTAACGCCACAAGAAACCTTTTTGCAAATACTAAAAATAGGCGCCCATCTTGCCATAAAACCCTGCGATGATTTTTCTTTGTGTTAACTGACGGCTTAAAAATTCCAATCGGATTCTCAAATTCAAAACAATTTCCCCTGCTAGAATAATTACTCTTATTCATCGCCATGCGGTAGACTCCATGCCAGAATCCTCTCTCCAACTTGCAGTTAGCCGTTTCGCATGGGTTTGGGTGAGTCTATTTTTGTGCTTGGGATTGAGTTGGCACATATTGGCGAAAGCGAATTTTCTCTACCCCGTTTGGCATGATTATGCGGGTATTGGCGCAAATATTGATGAATATGCCCCCAAAAATCGTTATCGCGCCGATTTTGCCTCAACCGACGCCAATACCCGTTTTACCCTTTTTGCCGGCATCGTAAACGCCATCCATCAGCAAGGCCACGGCTTAAGCGCATTAAATTACCAGAGTCGTTATGGCACTACGCCACTGCTTAGAAATGCAGAAATCGTGCATTTACAAGATGTTGCCAAGCTAGTTGATTGGCTTAACCGGCTTATTTTGGTTGTCGCCGGCTTATGGCCTATGCTCACTTGGCAGCTCCACAATGCACTTAAAAAGCAAGCCGTACAGCCTGCCATCAAACCCCAAACCGCTTGGCTTAATCTGGCCATTGGCTTGGGCGTCAGTCTGATTTTGCTGCTTTTAATCGGCGCTAAGGCAGTCTTTTATCAGCTGCATATTTGGATTTTCCCAGAGAATCACCAATGGTTTTTTTATTACCAAGACTCTTTAATGTCGACAATGATGAAAGCGCCAGATCTATTTGCTTGGATTGCTGCCAGCATTCTAATCCTAGCGCTTGGATTGTTTAGCTTACTGCTATTTTTCACCAACCGTTTCCTGTGCACTGGAGCGCCTCGATAATGCGCTTGATCAACGCTTTATTCGGACTATTTGGATATGAATGGGTTCTAGACGAAACCCCTATACCGGATGATAAACACCATTTTACTGGGGCTGAAGAATACGATCATCTCAACGCGCATACACCACGCTATATTTTACGCAAGCAACCCAAGAGCGATTTCTAATTTAGAGACCAACAAGTCCCGATTGACGTTAGCGCAGGATTGCCTGTTTCTGTCAGGTCGAGCCATGACGGAAAACTGCTGCCTAGCTCAGTCAAATTCTTTTTTGCCTGAAGCCATTTGGACTTGTTCTGTCTCTCCCTAAGCACAGATTCCGATTTGCTTGCTTAAGCCATTCAGGTACGCTAAGGTTGCTATCTTTTAACTGTTTAGCCAATCCTTATGAAATCTCTATTACGTAAACTCGCTGCGCCAATCCTAACCCCTTTAGAAAACTCGTCCGGCGCATACGAATATCAGCGCTCACACCGAACAGTGCTGTATATCATGGGCGTTTTATTTCTGCTCTTAGCCAGCATCGGTCTCTATTTTTCCTTAAAAATTGAGCAATTCGCCGGCCTGTTTCCCGTTACTTTATTTGGCCTAATAGGGTTAATCTGCTTAATCGTTGCATGGGTTGGTAGTGATAAAGCGGTTGCCAAAATCTGGCGTAACCGTAATGAAACCTACTCAAAATAAATCCATTAACCTATAGATAAACCTTTTTATTTTCTTGATATAAATTGCTTTGATGCGCGCTTTTACTCAGCAATTTATGATCCCTACTTGACGGAATGAATTGGTTCATTTACCGTTAAAGGGATGCAGAGCAAGTCCAAATGGCTTCAGGCACAAAAGAATTTGACTGGGTTGGGCGGCTGTTTGCCGTCATGGCTCGACCTGACAGAAACAGACAATTCCACGCTAACGTCAATCGGGACTTATTCAGTGTCTCCTTAGCATAATCGCAAGATAACTTTTAGAGGCCATGATGACATCATCAAGCAAATATTCTGTCCGTACGCTTTTCGCGCTACTGCTGTTTTTGTTCGTTTCCATCGTTGTTGCTGCACAATCACCTGCCCAAAAACCGGAATTTGCAGAAAAAATTGCCACCCAAGCTTTACTTAAACAGCTACAAAACGGCGGTTTGGTTATTTATATGCGCCACGGCTACACGGACAACCATCGACCTGACCAAGCCCCTAAAGTAGATTTAGCCGATTGCACTACCCAACGCGTCCTAAATCAACAAGGCATTAACATCACCACACAAGTCGGTCACTATCTTCGCCAAGCACAAATTCCGATTGGCGAGGTTTTTAGCAGCCCAATGTGCCGCGCGAAAGATTCCGCCAAAAACGCTTTTGGTAAATTTACCGTGGATAACAATTTAATGTATTACGGTGCCATGACCAGTGCCGAGAAAAAACCGGTTATCGCCAATACTCAGCGTCTAGTATCAACCCCTGTCGCCGCTGGCAGTAATCGAGTGGTTGTGGCGCACGCCCCCAACATGGTGGATTTAATTAACTATTTTCCTGAAGAAGCCACTCTAGTAATTTTTGAACCGCTTGATAATGGTCAATTTGACTATCTCGGTAGCATTCGTCCAAAAGACTGGCCGGCGCTACTCCAATCCTTAACGCCCTGAAACCACAACCATGTTGCGCCTGCGATTTTCTGCTCTATTGCTCTTTTTACTGCCCGCTATTATGGTGGTGTTGATACTCAGCGGCTTCAATATCTTGGTACTTAAACAGTTTTCCGACACTCGCAGCTTTGAGCAAAAAGTCGTCAACGAAACGGTACACGACCTGCACAAAACGATGCAATTCATCGAAGTGGTTGGCGTGCAATACCAAAACCTGAACGCGCTACTAATCGCAACCGATAAAAATTTACTTAGCCAAACACAAGCCTACCGAATGCAATCCAAAATGGTTGATGAATTAGCGCACACCGAAGAAGAATTAGTCCAACTGAAAACTCGGCTTAGCAAACTCCAATTAGCCGATTTTAATTTTGATCTTTGGCAGGAAAGCTTCACTAACTTTAAAAATTTTTCTATTATGGCGTCTGATATTGTGGTGATAGACCCCAATATTGCGCGCAATTACATCAGTTCGGCACAAGAAGAATATTTTCAATTTGTCAATCAATCCAACAGTCTATCCAATCGCTTGTCCAACTATACCGACAGAGCCTTCTCGCACTCGCATCAGAATTTTCAAACACAAGTGCAAAACCTATATTACTGGGGCGCTATCGGCTTAATTTCAGCACTATTGATTGCCGTCTTGTCTGCCGCAAGACTGTCTAATTACCTTCGGACAGTGTTAATGTCACTGCACAGCTTAGCAACCAATCGCGATGAAATACCCCCATTGCATGAACTCAAAGCGATGTCAGCTCGCACCAAAGGCGAATTGCACCTGCTCGCGAAAGCCGTGCTTAAATTCAAAAAAACATTAGAGTTAAATAAACAAGAAGAAAAGCAGATTCTCAAACAAGCTTTTTATGATGACTTAACCAAACTACCTAATATGCAAATGTTAAATAAAGAGCTACAAAACCGCTTGAAAACAGCACAAATGGAGCATACCAAAGGCATCTTAATCAAACTTAATATCAACGGTTTCACGCTTTTCAACAATGCGCTCGGGTATGAGTTTGGCGACCAACTGCTGCGCGCCGTCGCCAAACGACTGAACGAATGCCAAATACAAAACAAACAGGTTTTCCGAGGCAGTTCTGACGAATTTTTTATTCTACTCGAACCGATTGGCATTCATGAAGCTCTGTCTCACAATAACTTGGGTTGGTTCGGTGACACCATTCAGCAACTTTTTAGCCCACCAATTATGGTTCATAATGAACCCATTTCGGTGACACTCAGTCAAGGTATTGTCGATTTCCCAAGCCGCCAATACGAAACCAGCAAAGAAATTATCCGCAATGCGATGATCGCCATGCACCATGCAAAATTCCTAGGCAATCACCGTTATGTGATTTACCACAAAGCGTTATCACACGAAGTCAACGAGCGCTTTAAACTGCAAAAAGAGCTTAAAAGTGCGCTTGAAAAGGATGAACTGACTTTTTTCTTACAGACGCAAATTCATCCAACCGACACCTTGCCACGTGCCGAAGCCTTAATCCGCTGGAATCACCCAAAACGCGGCTGGATTCGTCCAGATATTTTTATTGCCTTAGCTGAAGAATCCAGCTTAATTATCGACCTCGACAAATGGATGCTTACCCAAGTGTGTCGCTTTATTAGCGAACAAGCCCAGCAAGGTCTAGAGGTACGGATTTCGATTAACATTTCCGGTCATCACTTCGCCCATCCACATTTTTTGACCCACGTGCAGCAAATTTTTGAACAAACTGGCGTCAATCCAAAGCTGGTAACCCTGGAATTAACCGAAAGTGTTTTCCTAAACGATTTTTCCGATATTGTGAAAAAAATGAAACACTTAAGAACCTTAGGCGCACACTTCTCAATTGACGATTTTGGCACCGGCTACTCGTCGCTGAGTTATTTAAAACGCTTGCCCGTCGATGAAATTAAAGTAGACCAAACCTTTGTGCGCCGAATCACCACCGATATCGAAGATTGGACATTGGTCAAAGCGGTATTTGAAATGGCACAAACCTTTCATCTTGATGTGGTGGTCGAAGGAGTCGAAACCGCCGAACAAGAAGCGGTTATCCAACAGTTTGGCCCAGCGATTATTCAAGGCTATCTGCACGCCCGTCCGATTGACCACCAAGCCTGGTTAAAGACCTTAAAACCACAGAATTAAACCGCCTGTGTGGATTGAAAGCTGCTGTCGTAGCCCCGTAAAAGCGCGATAAATTTGGCTTCTTTTTTTAAGTTCGCAAAATGCGGGTCATTTAAAATTGAGTCGGCATTGCCTTGTGCATCTTGCAAAGACTTCGCCAGATAATTAAGCGCTTTTTCCGGCGCATCCAACAGCGCATAAGCACTCGCCAACTGATAAAAAGCATGGCTGTTTTCCGGACTTAAACGAAGCGCCTGATGACATAATGCAATTGCCCAATGCGGCTCTTCCATATCTAGAACCACGTCCGCCTTATAGGTCATGGCTTCCGCATTATCAGGGTCGCGTTCTAAAATTTGGTCGTAGATATCCACTTTATTGCTCAAAATCTGCTCTTGCCCAGCCTTTAACCATAGGCTGTAAATATCCTGATGTTGCGCCAAGCGTTGCTGTGCGCTGGTTATGCCACGCGATTTACGATGTAACTCCTCTTCTAACTTTGCTAATCGCCCTTCATATTCGGTCACTACCTCATCAATTTTCGTGTTCGCCAACAGATGTACTTTCTCTTTGACATCCCGAATCGAATTCCAACCAACCAAAACCAAAACCGAACTAACACCCGCAATCAGATAGAAAAAATAGGTAATCGTATCGGTCGCGTAACTGACCGCACGAGTTGTCGCAGCCAATTCACGATTGGTAATTTCTTTAGTGACTTCAACGTGCAAATCGTTCATCTCAACTCGCAATTGCTTTAAATCATCCATCACATAACGCTCAACAAAAGGGTTATACATCGGCTGGCTTAAATTTTCGATATTTTGAGTTTCTTTAGTATGCAGCTGTTCAGCGTGCACGCTGGATAAAAAGCAAAAAATAAGGCCTACAATGGCCAATATTTTTCTAAAAACAGTAAGCGTCATCAATCAGTCCTTGGGCTTCAAAAAAAGCATTCAACCTTTTAAACCCTAACAAAAGCGCCTCGCTGTTTCAAACACAATGCGCGATTAATTGCCCAGCCGACCGCAAAGTTTGCGCGGCGAAAAACCCATAAATCCGTTAGAATAGCGCGATTATTTTTTCGGAGAACGCCATGAAACGCGTAGAACATTTTTTTGAAAACCTGCTGTTCGCCAGTCGCTGGTTGATGGCACCGGTCTATTTAGGTCTGGTGCTTGCCATGGTGATTTTGCTGTTTAAGTTCGGCAAAGAACTGTTGGACTTGGCCTTGAGCCTGACTCAAGCGACCAGCGGCGACATCATTATCGGTGTCCTGACCTTGGTCGATGTGGCCTTGATTATGAACTTGCTGATTATCATTATCTTTAGCGGTTATGAGAATTTCGTTTCCAAAATGGATTTGCAAAACCATGAAGACCGCCCGGAATGGATGGGGCATATCGGCTTTACTGATCTGAAAATCAAAGTCATCGGTTCGATTGTGGCCATTTCGGGAATCGAACTGCTCAAAGCCTTTATGAACATCGAGCAATACAGCGACAAGCATCTCGCGTGGTTGATTGGCCTGCACGTCACCTTTGTTTTCTCCGGCGTGATGTACGCGCTAATGGACAGACTTGGCAACCACAGTAAAGCGAAAGACGAACATTAAAACCCAATCGTTACCATGGGGCGGCTTCGCCCCTGTCAATCCGCACACTCTGTCGCACTAACTCAAAAGGCCTACTCTGTGCATTATTTCCTCGCCCTATTCTTTGTTTTCGCCCTCTCGTTTAATGTGCACGCCAAATGCCAAATCGACGACGCTTGGCTGAACCCCAACTACGACCATCAGATTGATTATCAAAATACCGAAGTCGCAACGGATTTCTTTTTGTTGATGTTCTCCAACTCGAAAAAGTTCTGCGAACAGATGGCGCGCAAAGGACAAACCGACAAGGTGAAATTCCAGTGCGCCTCGGGCAATGATTTCGGCTGGGTGGTACATGGTTTATGGGGCGAATCGGAAAATGCCTACATCCGCGGTGACTACAAAGGCCACCCGCGTTTTTGTCAAGGCGACCTGCCGAAAGTGACTTTGGCGGAACTCAAACCTTACTTATGCATGAGCCCCGGCACGCGCTTGTTGCAAGGCGAATGGGAAAAGCACGGCGCTTGCGACTTCCCAAGTTTTACCGCCTATTACCAAAAAACCCAAGCCCTCTACCAACGCTATACTATGCCGCCGGCGGAGTTAAAGCCGAAAGCCGCAATGCAGTGGATGAAAAAACAGCACCCTGAACTCAAAGACCTTTGGATGCATGTCGACCACAAAGAGTTCGGCATCTGCTTTGACAAGCAGTTCCAAGTGATGAGCTGTCCCAAACAGCGGCGTTAAAATGACTTGGCAACTGATCCAAAATCCGCACGGCTTATGGCGCGCCACACAAGGCGCGCAACAAATCGACTTTGTCGCCTCGATCGATAACCTAGCCGATATCGACTATCAGACCGTGCTGCTCGATTTGGCCAAATGGGATGCCTATTGGCAAGCCGACCGCTGTCATTTCGTGCCTGCCGATTTAAGTGATTTTCCGCGCGCCTGCTGCCAAAGCGATGCGGACTATGCCGCCGAACTCGCCATGCACCAACAAAAAATTCAACGCTGGGCGCAGGAACTGGCCGGCGGTTCGGGTTCGGTTCCGGCAGTCTGTTTTCACTCAACCCTTGCGCACCAGCGTTTACGCATTCGTCAAGGTCGGCACCGCATCGCCTATTTGCGCAGCCTTGGTGTGCCGTGTTTTGCCGCGGCAATCCCCAAAACGACCCTTTTTCACCTCGCTGTCAAGCCACTCTTCTATTCCATCTAAGCGGTTTTCCAACCCGGCCCCCTTATCTTCATGCTTTATCAATAATTAATATCAATCCATAAATTGATTTTATACATCAACAAAACTATACTCTCAAAAAATATAATAAAATTCTAATATTAGAGGGGTCTTATTTTAAATAAGCGGCACTCATCCTAAGAGCCGCTTTAAAAAGGAGATCAAAATGCAGGCGAAAAACCCGCAGTTTCAAATACTTCACATTCTCGCAGCACTCGGTGCAGGCGGAATGACGGCATCGTTTTTCTTTATCGTGAACTTTATGACCGCTCATCCGGGCGACGCTTTAATCAGCTGGGATGTTCTACAGCGCGATTATATTGGCGGCACCAACGCCAACCAATTGTTGGTGCAGCTCTATATGCTCGGGGCGACATTCTCGGCGATTTTGCATTTTGTGCTCTTAAGCCGCTGGTTTAAAGGCTTTAATGGCTTTCGCCAAACCTCGGCCTACCAAACACTGAAAAACTCCAATGCCGAAGTGCAGTTGATGGCGATTCCGCTCACCTTGACCATGAGCATGAATGTATTTTTTATCCTCGGTGCCATGTATATTCCCGGGCTGTTTAGTTCTGTCAGCTTGTTCGGCATGGAAGCGCAACTCATCGACTTTATGATGGTCGGTGCCGGTATCTACTTCAGCGGTATGCTTGTTTTGGCTCTGAAAATTTTTTCGGTGTACTGGATGCGTCTTGTGGACGGCAACCTCGACTTTATTCAAAATTCCAACCTTGGGCAGCTACTGGCGATCTTTGCTTTTGGCATGATTGGCGTCAGCTTAGGGGCGTTGAGTCTGTCGAAAGTGCCGCTCATCGCACTGTTTGGCATGAGCATGGCCTATATTGTGATTACCCTAACCATTCTGCTGGGCTTAATTAAACTGATTATCGGATTCAAGTCTATTTTCCAAGAGGGGATTGCACCGGCAAGCAGCGTCACCTTGCTGTTACCGATGGTGATTACCGCAATGATCGTGGTCGGTCTGATTCGCGCTGACATCGGCACAATGCACGCATTGGACACCGGCCGCGATGCGAATTACCATTTAATGGTCACCACCATCGGCATTGGTTTCTCGGTCCTTGTGGCCCTATTCGCTTTGAGCGTCATGCGCCGCAAAAAATACTTTACGATGCTACACAAAGGCGAACTGGACGGCGCGTCATTTGCGCTGATTTGTCCGGGATTCGCTTTTGAAGTGCAACTGGTACTCTGGCTCAACGCCGGTCTGGTATTTACCGGGTTCGTTACTTTTGATAGCTCGGTTTACTATCTTCTATGGACACCGATTTTGATTGTGCAGTTTGTCACCATTTACTACTTCGTTAAGTTACTGCAACTCAACCGTTTCTTAAAATTCGCACCCAGCGCCCACCGCGCCTAAGCGCCATCCAACGCCTAAGACGATTCTCCGATTCGCTAGGCGTTGGCAGCGATTGCACACCAAGACCTCTCTGTTCCTGCTCAGATTTTTTACATCAAAAAACACGTGCTCACACACTTGCCAAAAAAAACTTATCGACTATAAATTCCGCTTATTTCCCTAATAAAAACGCTGTTTTGACCTGACCGCAAAAAGCTTTAAAAATAGCCGCACAAAACAAAAATAATGAGAGGAGCTTACTATGGAAGTCACCGTCTGGTCAGGCTGGATTGCCGGATTGGCAATCGGTTTATTTGTGGTTTTACACTTTTGGTTAATCGGTAAGCCGGCCGGCTGCTCGACCGGTTACGGCAATGTATGCGGCATGCTATGCAAAAAAGTGCGCTATTACCACGAAGGCGAATACGAAGCCAAAAACAACATCAAACTCTGGTTTCTAGTCGGCATTCCGATTGGCGGTTTGATCGCCGGCTTAACCGCAGAAAACCCATGGCAAATCAGCTTTGACATGGGCATGTATGAACAGATTCTGCCCGGTTCCGATGCCGCTAAAGCGATTTGGCTGATGTTCGGCGGAATGCTCCTCGGCTTCGGCGCTCGTCTGGCCGGCGCTTGCACCACCGGACACGCGCTGGTTGGCGGCGCGATGCTCAACCCGCCGAGCTTATTGGCCGGCGCCGTCTTCTTTGCTAGCGCACTGATTACCACGCAGCTGCTGTTTAACACCTAAATCGAGACACTTCAAATGCCACATAGACACCAATTACCCCCTTTTAAAAGCGCATCACTCACCGTAATGAACTTTGTCCACGCCTACCGGATTAATATTTTGGGCGTTTTAATGGGCATTCTGTTCGGTTTTTTAATGAGCCGCGCCGGCGCGACCACTTACGACTACCACGTCAAAATGTTTTTATTTGAAGACATGCAGTTAATGAAAGTCATCGGCACAGCCGTCGTGATTGCGATGATCGGCGTCTATCTATTGAAACGCTTTCACGTCAGTGCGATTGCGACCGGCACAGAAGTGGATTTCGTCAAAAAACCTTATCAACAGGGGTTGATTGCCGGCGCTTTTCTATTTGGTGTCGGCTGGGCGATGACCGCAGCCTGTCCCGGAACCATTCCGGCGATGGTAGCCGAAGGTAAAGTCGGCGCGGTATTTAGCTTAATTGGCTTACTCCTCGGAACCTTAGCATACGGTATCCTACAGTCGTTTATTGCCAACAACGGCAGCTATAAAGATGCGTTTAAACCTTAAAAGTGAAAAAAACGAACCTATCTAACAAGCCGCCAATGCGGCTAAATTCGCCCAAAAGCCATAAAATTTTCTTGGCTGTAATAAAAAAGCCAACAAATAAACCGCGCCCTTCCCTGTAAATTTTCAAGAATTTCATTATAATACTTTGTTTTTCAAATCCTTAGCCCTCTCCGCCAAATCCCTGCAAGGCACTTTTCGGTTGGCGCTAAACCTTTTTCAGAAGATAGAGACTCCATATTTATGACAACGCAGAACATTCGCAATATCGCCATTATTGCTCACGTTGACCATGGTAAAACAACCCTGGTTGACCAACTTTTAAGACAGTCTGGAACCCTAGACGACCGCAAAGATATGGGCGAACGCGTCATGGACTCGAACGATCTGGAAAAAGAGCGTGGAATTACCATCCTGTCTAAAAACACCGCGATTAACTGGAATGATTTTCGCATCAACATCGTAGACACCCCAGGACACGCCGATTTCGGTGGTGAAGTTGAGCGTATCTTATCGATGGTTGACTCGGTACTACTGTTGGTTGACTCCGTAGAAGGGCCAATGCCGCAAACGCGTTTCGTTACCGAAAAAGCACTTAAACAAGGCTTGAAGCCAATCGTTGTTATCAACAAAATCGACCGTCCAGGCGCACGTCCTGACTGGGTACTTGATCAAACATTTGACCTATTCGATCGTTTAGGTGCAACCGATGATCAAATGGACTTCACTGTGCTGTACGCCTCTGGTCTAAACGGTTTCTCAGGTTACGACGACAGCGTCCGCGACGGCAATATGGATCCGGTTTTCCAGACCATCATCGATAAAGTACCTGCGCCTGAAGTTGATCTTGATGGGCCGCTACAGCTGCAATGTATCTCTCTGGATTACGACACCTACAAAGGCGTTATCGGGACTGGGCGTATTAAACGTGGTTCGGCAAAAGTAGGGATGACAGTCACTATCGTCGACTCTAAAGGCAACACCCGTAAAGGTAAATTTGGTGAGCTATTCGGTTACCACGGCTTACAGCGCGTAAACATCACTGAAGCCCACGCTGGTGATATCGTTGCATTCTCTGGCTTTGATCCATTAAACATCTCAGACACTCTGTGCGATCCTATTGCTCCAGAAGCCTTAACTCCAGTGAGCGTTGATCAGCCTACCGTTAGCATGACCTTCCAAGTAAACGATTCTCCGTTTGTTGGTCAAGAAGGTAAATTGCTTACCTCACGTCAAATTCTTGAGCGCTTGGATAAAGAGCTGCTAACCAACGTGGCTTTACGCGTTGAAGACACCGAAGATGCCAACAAATTCCGAGTTTCAGGACGTGGCGAACTGCATCTTTCAGTGTTAATCGAAACCATGCGTCGTGAAGGCTTTGAAATGGGCATCTCGCGTCCTGAAGTTATTTTCCGTGAAGTCGATGGCGAAACACATGAACCTTACGAAAACCTAACAGTAGATGTACCTGAAGAAGCTCAGGGTAGCATTATGGAAAAGCTAGGGATGCGTAAAGCAGAAATGCAAGATATGGTTCCGGACGGTCACGGTCGCGTGCGTATCGATTTCATTATCCCGTCGCGTGGTCTAATCGGCTTCCGTACCGAATTTATGACAGCCACTCAGGGTGAAGGTCTTATCTTCTCAAGCTTCTCGCATTACGGACCAAAATTCTCTGGCTCGTTGGGCGAGCGTAACAACGGTGTCTTAATCTCTAACGATAAAGGTAAAGCCCTGGCTTACGCTCTGTTTAACCTACAAGATCGTGGTCGTCTATACATCGGTCATGGTGAAGAAGTCTACGAAGGGATGATTATCGGCCTGCACAGCCGTTCTAACGACCTAACGGTTAACCCGCTAAAAGGCAAGCAGCTTACCAACGTACGTGCCTCTGGAACGGACGAAGCGCTCATTCTGACGCCACCAATCCGCTTTTCACTAGAACAAGCATTGGAATTTATCGATGACGATGAATTGGTTGAAGTTACGCCTAAGAGCATCCGTATTCGTAAGAAATTCTTGACTGAAAACGAACGCAAACGCGCGTCACGTTCATCAAAAGACTAATCGAATCGATTTACTTAGCGTAAATTAGTAACATCAAAACCGCCTGCTCTTTTTATCTTAAAAGACAGGCGGTTTTTTTATACCTGCTCCTTGTAGCCATGCAAAACCGCCACTAATCACAAAAATATCCGACTGAATCTTCTCAAATCCACGCACTTTTGGGTAAACTTGAAACCAAAAAGCTTTATAACGCAGCGATAAAAACAAAAAGGCATTTCCGTGTTAGGCAGCAAACTCTACCCCCCAATCGAACCCTATGTACAGCACAGCTTACAAGTTGACTCAACGCATTCGTTGCATATTGAAGAGTGCGGCAATCCCAATGGTATTCCAATTCTCTTTGTGCACGGCGGTCCAGGCGGCGGCTATAGCGTAATTCACCGCCAATTTTTCAATCCCCACGCCTATCGTATCGTCTTGTTTGATCAACGTGGCTGCGGGCGCTCACGCCCACACGCCTGCCTAACCAACAACACCAGTGCGCATCTGATGGAAGACATCGAAAAAATTCGCCGCTATTTGAACATCGATAAATGGGTGCTGTTTGGCGGTTCTTGGGGTTCGACGCTTTCGCTACTGTATGCACAAAGCTATCCGGAACGTGTGCTAGGATTGATTTTACGCGGTATCTTCTTGTGTCGAGAACAGGATGTAAATTGGTTCTATCAACAAGGTGCCGACCGTTTTTATCCCGAATATTGGCAAGATTTTATCGCCCCGATTGCCCCTGAAAAACGCGACTCTATGGTAGAAGCCTACTATGAAATCCTTACCAGCAAAGACGAAGTAGCACGAATGCGCGCTGCAGAAGCCTGGTCAGTGTGGGAAGGTCGCACCTGTAATTTGCAAACCGATGAAGCCACTGTCAATTACTTTGGCGACCCCTTCCATGCTTTGGCGATGGCACGCATCGAATGCCATTATTTCCGCCACCAAGCGTTTATCGAAGACAACCAAATTTTAGACAACTGCCATAGCATCCGCCATTTGCCGATTACCATCGTACATGGCCGCTATGATATGGTCTGCCCTGTGAATCAAGCTTTTGAGTTAGCGGAGCGCCTACCACAGGCCAACTTAATTATCTGTAACCACGCTGGACACAGCGCGATGGAAACGGAAATCAGCCACCAATTAATCACCACGACTGATGCATTTATCGAGCTTTTGGAGGCCTCTTGATTTGTTTACTGCAACGCGTTCAATTCGGCAAAGTCGAAGTGCAAAAACAATGCTTAGGCGAAATTCAACATGGCTTGGTGGTCTTAGTCGGTTTTGAGCCACACGACCACAGCGAAAAATTACAAAAGATGGCACATCGCTTATTGCACTATCGCATTTTTAGCGATGAAAACAACAAAATGAATCTCAATGTTCAACAAGTCAACGGCGGAGTGCTTTTAGTACCGCAATTTACCTTGGCGGCAAACACCCAAAACGGTTTACGTCCAAGCTTTTCGACTAGCGCATCGCCAACCCAAGCGACTCTATTGTTTGATGAATTTATCGCCGTCGTCAAACACAAATACCCACAAGTTCAAACGGGGCAATTTGGTGCCGATATGCAAGTCACTTTATGCAATGACGGACCTGTGACATTCTGGCTACAAAATTAAGCGCCCAAAACGATTGAGAAAGCATAAATCCAAATGCCGCCAAACCATTCATTGTTAGTTAGCAATGTAAAAAAATGACCTGTATCACTCAAAACTCTATTTGCCATTAAAAGCTTTCCGCCTTGGATTGCATTTCTGCTTAAGGCGTTTACACTGACAATGGAGTCTTAGACGCGATATTTATTCGACCGCATTGCCTCCGCAGAACATCCTTTAACTTTTTTATGTGTATCTGACCTCCAGTAGGAAAACCTTGAATGCCAGACTCTCCCAGTAAAGTCCTGATTATTGAAGATGACTCAGTCACACGCATGATGCTGGCTAAAGTCTTAACCCATTCAGGCTACGAAATCATTCAGGCCACCAATGGTCGAGAAGGCTTAGGCGCTTATATGCAGCATAATCCGAATGTGGTGTTAATGGATGTGATGATGCCGGTGATGGATGGCTTTGCGGCAACCAGAGCGATTCGCGAATACGAACAAAAGCGTGCGGTGCCAATTCTGATGCTCACCGCCTTGGACGACATTCACTCTATCGATGATGCCTTTGATGCAGGGGCCACGGATTTTATTACCAAACCGATTAACTGGGGTATTTTTGCCCAACGGATCAAATACGCACTGCGTACCGCACAAATCGAAGACCGATTACGCAGCCGCCAAGCAGAACTGAATTTCGCACAGCAACTTGCCAAACTCGGCTATTGGGAATGGGATGCCGTCAACAATCTGGTAACCGGTTCCACTTCCGCCTTTGCCATTTTTGATGTACCGATGAAACAACACACCAGCTTAGAACAGTTTCTTGCTCATGTGATGTCCAAAGACAAACCAATGCTGTTACAAGCCTTTAACGAAGCAAGCCAAGGGCAGAGTAAAATTCAAACCAGCTTTCGTGTTGTCAGCCATGATGGCATGATCAAGCACATCGAATGTTTAGGCGAAGTGGATTTTGACCAACAGAACAATGTGCTAAAAATCACGGGTTCAGTTCAAGACATTAGCCGATTACACCGTGCAGAGAGCCAGATTGAATACCAAAACACGCACGATAGTTTGACCAATTTACCGAATCGCAATCATTTCAATAAAACCTTTAAAAAGCACCTTAGCGAATACCCAAAACGACTCTGCGCAGTGATTGTCTTTGACATTGATCGCTTCAAACAGATTAACACCCATTTTGGTCAAGGCTTTGGTGACGAACTATTGATTTCGATTGCACAACGCTTAAAACGCATTACCCGCGACGGCGATTATGTCGCCCGCATCGGCAGTGATGAATTTAGTATTTTAATTTTAAATATAGCCACCACCGAGGAGCTTAACCACCTCCTCAATCGCTTAAAACAAAACCTCTCAGGCGCATTCGTCATTCATCAAGAAGAACTGTTTTTAAGCATCAGTACGGGTGTTTCAGTCTATCCGCAAGACGGTAACAATGCCGATTTACTGCTCAACAATGCCAACATTGCTCGCGCCAAAGCCAAAGCCGAAGGCGGCAACCAGCTGTTGTTCTTCCGCAATGAAATGAACCAAGCGGCACAAGCGTCAATGCAACTGGAAAACGAACTACGCAACGCAGTCAAGAAAAAGCAAATTGAAGTCTACTACCAACCACAAATTGATGCGCAAACACTTCGTCCAATTGGCTCTGAAGCTTTAGTACGCTGGAATCACCCAACCCTCGGAATGATTTCTCCGGTAACCTTTATTCCGCTCGCGGAAAGCACTGGTTTGATTATTGAAATCGGCAACTTTGTCTTGCAACAAGCGGTCAAACAAACCGCCAAATGGTATAAAAAAGGCCATCAACTACGCATCGGAATTAATTTATCAAGCCGCCAATTTACACAAAGCGACTTAATGCTCGAGGTACAACAAGCCTTAAGCTCGAACGAATTACCCAGTGCGCTGATTGATTTAGAAATTACCGAAAGCCTAGCAATGAATGATGCTGAGCGCACCACACGACTGCTAAAAGGCTTAAAAGCGATGGGCGTCTCTATCTCGATTGACGATTTTGGCACTGGCTACTCATCCCTGGCTTATCTAAATAGCTTTCCGATTGATACCATTAAAATTGACCGCTGTTTTATTAAAAATTTAGACACCCAAGCCGGCCAAACCATCGCCAACACGATTATTGCGATGGCCAAGAGCTTGGATTTAGAGGTGATTGCCGAAGGCATTGAAACCGAAGAACAAATGCATTATTTGCAGTCCAAAGAGTGCGATATTCTTCAAGGTTTTAAGTTTGGCAAACCGATGCCAGCCAAAGAGTTTGAAGCTTGGTTAGAATTACAGAATCAAGGCATTACGCAATAGTTTTTATGCCACCTAAAACAACTCGAAAATGTTTTACAGCGCATTGAATTGATTGCCATAAGCCTTACCCCCTTAAAATTTCGCCTACATTTTTTAGAGGTACCCTATGTCGGTCGATCAAGAAAACTTAAATATGCTTAGAGAAGTAATTGGAGATGACCTCCAAGAAATTATCGAAGCCTTTTTAACGACAAGCCCGGAAATACTTGGGCAAATTAAATTTTCTATTGAATTAGAAGACGCTGCCGGTGTGCAGTTACACAGTCACACGCTAAAAGGCAGTGCTGCCAATATTGGTGCTCAGCACTTACCGGCGTTATGCGCAGAACTCGAAGCAAAAGCAAAAGAGGGTGTGGTCACGCCAGCTTTTGCTCAAATGTATGCAAATATCGAGGTCGAATCTCAACAAGTCTTCAATTTTTTGAAGGAATTTTTGCAGAGTTTTTAAGGAATTTACGGCACAATAGTCACTCTTAAATTTGAACCAAACCGAGAAGTGACCTCATGCGCTATCAAGTAACCGAGCAAGAAAAGCACGCCGCAAAACTCCCTCACCACATCTTTAACATCAATGTGATTATCACTCACCTAGCGATTTCACAAGTTGCCTTAGAACTCGGTGGCGGTAGTCCTGCGCCCTTCTTGTTAGTTCCGCTGATTTCCGGCTTAGTGATTCTGTTTTTATATCAACGCAGCCAACTCTTGCTAGCAGAAAATGGAAGTTGGTTTGTTGCCGCACATTGGACACAGGCGTGGCGCCGTGGTCGTAATTTATTACTTTCTTATGCCGTCGCAACTCTGGTCATCACCTTAGGCGTATTACTGGGCAATGTATTTGGTGGTGGCTTAATGATGAACGACTTCTCCGCCGAGGGCAGTTCCACCTCAATCGTCGAAAAAATCAGCTTGTTCTTTGGCGCCATCGTGGTGTTTTTTACCGTGCTATATAACTTCTTGCAAACTGGCATTTCCGTTTACGATGCCGGTAAAGGGATTATTGACTCCAAAATCGAAAAGTTCGCCGCACGGAATGAAACCGCAAACCCTGAATTGGGCGAAGGCGATGGCGACGTTCGCCAAGACAGCCAGTCAACCGAGCAAGAGAAATAACATGGCCAGCAAAAAACGTCCGCTGCCAATGTTCTGGCTCGTATTTATCGCTTCAATGGTGATTTTTGCACTCATGCTATTGATTCAACCGCAACGCGATGCCACCGCTGAGGCACACCTTCCTTGGAACGCTAAATTTGCTGCTGATGGTCAATTACATGCGCTGGGGTTAGTGGTTGGTCAATCCAGTGTCAATGACGCCGTCAAACTGTATGGCAAAGATGTCGAACTCAAAATGTTCACCGATCTTGACGAAAGCAATAAAACCGTTGAGGCGTATTTTCCAGTGATGTACATCGGCTCAATTAAAGCGGCACTTGCAATGCAGATTATCGTTCCAGAAGAACAGCTACAACAGACTTTCAACAACGGCAAGAAAATCGTCATGAGCAGCTCTGGCGGCCGTGAAATCGAACTCTACAACCAAGATAAAATTGCCCTCATGTCTCTGCCGGTATCAAGCATCACGCTGATTCCGCGTAAACACCTGACCGAACGTGCGATTCAAATGCGCTTTGGAGAACCCTCTCGCAAAGAGACCCAATCGGACGGATTACAACATTGGTTTTTTGATTCACTCGGCTTAGAAATGATTCTTGATCCAGAAGGCCCAGAAGCATTGCAATACACCAATCAATCCGCCCGATAAACCGAATTGCTAAGTGTAAGTGTGTCGCGCAGTCAACAAACTCGCGGCGCTGCTATTTGGAAGAAGATACCTGAGACGTTTTTTCATTAGATACCTCAGAAGCGGTGGATGGATGCTTAGGCGCATCAGGAAAATCGTCATCATCCATTAAAATACGACTGCCCTGACCATCCAAATCCTCAAAAAAACCTTTTTTGGCCATCCAGATAAAAGCGATAACAACCAAAAAACCAAACAGCAACACAATCGGAATCAATACATAAATGACATCCATTCTCAGCCTCTACTTCTTAAGTGAATCTAGCGGAGCTTGACGTTTACGCATCTGCTTTTCACTAAAGAAACTGCGAATACGCGCCGCATTACCAATCACCACTAATGAGCTTAAAGGCATTGTAATCGCGGCAATCAGCGGGGTTAATGTGCCTGACATCGCCAACGGAACCATAATCAGGTTGTAAGCAATCGAACTGGCGATATTCTGCTTAACGGTGCGTAGAGTTCTCATCGATAAAGCGACTGCGGTATCGACTGAAATCAGGCGATTATTCATCAGAACAATGTCTGCGCTCTCCATCGACACATCAGTACCAGAACCTAATGCTATCCCGACATCCGCGCGCACTAAAGCCGGCGCATCATTAATACCATCACCAATCATCGCCACTTTTTGGCCTTTTAGTTGCAATTGGCGAATCTGTTCATTTTTATCCTCTGGTAAGACCTCAGCGATAACATTCAATCCACCAAGCTGTTCAGCGACGCGTTCAGCAACCACGCGCAAATCACCGCTTAATAGCGTGACCTCTTTACCGCGTGCTTTCAGACGTTGAATTAACTCTTTGGCGTCTTCGCGTATCTCATCCTCGAAGAACAATACCGCTTGCACAAGACCGTTTTGCGCAACCCAGACAGCGGTTTGCGCAATCTGCGCGTGTTGTGCCGTTTTCGCTAATAGCGTTTGCGGTAAATCAATCTGTTGCGATTGCAACCATTTGGCCGTACCAATATGCCATACATCCGCCGCAACCTGCCCACGCACTCCGCGCCCCGGAAAAGCTTTAAATTCGGTGACGGGAGGCAAGTCTTTGCTTTGTAAATTGTGGGAAGTACAAATCGAATCCACCAAGGCACGCGCCAGAGAGTGTTCCGAATGATGTTCAATCGCCGCCACTGCGCTTAACAGTCGGGGTTGCTCAATGTTCGGCTCCAACCATTCGGTCGCCGTAAGACGCATCTGCCCTTTGGTCAAAGTGCCGGTTTTATCAAACACAAAATGATCCATATCGCGCAGCGTTTCCAACACCGTACCGTTTTTAACCAAAATACCGTGCCGTGCAGAAACTCCAGAAGCAACCGCAATCGCCATTGGCGTTGCCAAACCGAATGCACACGGGCAGGTAATAATCAATACCGCGGTGGCCGTCATAATGGCAGATTCAATCCCCGCATTGAAGAACCAAAACACAAAACTAAAGGCCGCCAAACTGAGCGTGACAGTAACAAAATACGGCATGATTTTATCCGCGGTACATTGGATTGGCGCTTTGGAACCTTGCGCCTCTTCGACCATATTAACAATACGACCGAGCTGGGTATTTTGCAGAATCGATTCAACTTCGACCGTTAAACTACCATCAATATTCAAAGTACCAGCGGCAACCTTATTGCCAGGAGTTTTACTAATCTCGCGCGCTTCACCGCTTAACATCGCTTCGTTGACTTGTCCTTCACCACTAATGACAAATCCATCCACCGGAAACTGCTCACCCGGTTTAACCAAAATATGCACGCCTTTGACCAGGCTGCGTACCGGAACAATCTGCTCGCCCTCAGCATCCACTTTACGGGCAATTTTAGGCTGCAATTCGAGCAAACGACGGGATGCGTCCACCGCTTTATTCTTAGAAATCGCTTCCAAATACCGACCAATCAACAGTAAGAACATAAAATCAATCAGCGTATCGAAATACACATCGCCGACATTTTCCGGATGGACGGTAACCCAAAGCGAATAAAAATAGGTGGTCAACATGCCCAAACTGATTGAAACGTCCATTCCTACAGTCCGTGCTTTCAGCGATGTCCACGCCCCTTTGAAGAAAGGCTGGCCGGAGTAAGCTAAGGTAACCGTTGCGATGATTAATTGAATCCAATGAAAATAACTGCGATATTCTGGGTCTTCGTTTGCGCCCGTATAGAGCGCAACTGAAAACCACATCACATTCATCATCGCAAAACCAGCAAACCCTAAGCGATAGAGTAAATCACGGTTGGCTTTTTTAGTGGCCGCCTCACTCAGCGAGGCATCATAAGGGGTTGCGTCATAGCCAATTCGATTAAGTTTCTTAATAATGTCAGACAGCTTGAGCTGCGAATTATCCCAACGCAGTTTAATTTGCTTATTGGTGAAATTGACCCGTGCGAGCAAAATTCCATTGGTATTCGCCAAAGTATGTTCAATTAACCAGACGCAGGCGGCGCAGTGAATCGCCTCAGACATCAGGGTAATTTCACGGCGCGTACCAAGCGTATCAACATACTGCTCTTGGACTTCGTCATAATCAAAAAGGTCGATATTTTTATTGGGTGCCGGTGGCGGGGAGAGCAGTTCGCCTTGTGGCGTACGCTGATAGAAACTCTGCATACCCGACTCATAAATCACTTCGCAAACCGAAGCGCAGCCGTGACAACAGAAAGCGCGCTCAGAGCCTTCAATGGGCTTTAAAATCAACTCCCCTTGGGGAATCGCCTGACCACAGTGAAAACAACTTTGCGCCATAAGGATTCTCGTTTATTGCGGATCTTGTACGAAGATAGAACGTCCAACATTAAAGGTGTTGTCACCCTTTTTGATTTCCATGATCACATCCCACTTTCCTTTTACAGGCAAAGCAAACTGCGCTTGGTAAACACCAACTTTATCCGTGGCGCTCAACGCCTGCTGCCCATCTAAATCTCGATTAGAGGGGCGGTAAAAATACAACACCGCAGAGTCAACCGACATAAATTGATTGTCTTTGTCCAACACTTGCAGTGTGACGGTTTGCGCTTTTGCTTCCGATAAAATCGGCAAGTCAATTTTTAGCTGCCAACCGAGTTGTTCCATCCGTTTTTGCTCGGCCAAAATCTTGTCCATATTTTTGCCTTGCTCGTAAAAGTCATCTACAACTAATCCAGGATTGGTAACGATAGCCATACTGACCATAAAAAAATTCACCGCTAAGACCACGGTCAAAATCAGCAACCAGGCAAGAACAAACGGATTTTTCCAAACATTGCTCCAGTCACGTTTATCCTGTTTTTCAATTGTCATAGTTTCCTCACCCGCGCAAATAAAAAGCCCGATTATCCAAGCAGGATAATCGGGCTTAATTATAGCGATTTTTACACTCGCTCATTCGTCAAAGTCTGACTATTCATTTAATGCTTAACGTGGTTTTGGACCGATAAACACGGTATCGTAAGTCGACTTAACCTGAGGATTATCGAGGTCTTCAACCACGATTTTCAATGGCGTATTGCTGTCTTGCAAATCCTTACGCGGGATTTTCACCAATAACGTTGTCGAACCGACCGTACCAGGTCGAACCACCACATTATCACCAACGATGTAGTTCAAACTTGATGGGCCACCATTCACTGAAATCATGACACGCAAGTCATCGGCTTTCTTATTAACGATTTTCAACGTCCATTTATTTTGAATTGTGCCATCACTCATCTGCACAAACAAAGGCGAGCGTTCATGCAACGCTTTGACATCAATCGGCGACATCGTCAATAAACCAAACAGAATCGCACCCGCAGCAAAGCCCATAATCGAGGTATATACAATAACGCGAGGTCGCTTCCAAATTGCCGGCAATTTTTTTCCGCTAAACTCTTGCAGCGAAGCGTAACGAATTAAACCACGCGGCTTTTTGATTTTGTCCATCACCGAATCACAGGCATCAATACACAAACCACAGGTAATACAACCAAATTGCTGGCCACGACGAATATCCACACCCGTTGGGCAAACCGCGACACAAAGGTTACAGTCAATACAATCGCCCAGTTCCGGCACTTCTTCACCTGGTTTTGGTCGCTTCATCCGCCCGCGCGGTTCACCACGATCGACATCGTACGTTGGCACAATCGTTTGTGTATCAATCATCGCTCCTTGAATACGTGCATAAGGACAGAAGCCAATACAAGTCTGTTCGCGTAAAAAGCCGGCAAAGAAATAGGTCGCTAGGCCCAGCACAATCACGACAGTGGCTTCGACGCTTCCCCATTCAAGGGCGAACAGACGCGCCCATAAATCAAGCGCATCAGTGAAATAGGCGACAAAACTGAATGAGGTCGCAAAACCAATTAATAGCCAAATAGCGTGCTTAGGTGCTTTAATTTTGAGTTTGGCAAGACTCATCGGCGCTTCTTCAAGCTTTTGACGTTTATTTGGCTGCCCTTCAAACTTCTCTTCTAACCAGGTGAACACATCGGTCCAGACGGTATGAAAACAGAAATAACCACACCAGAGCCGTCCGGCAATCGCGGTTGAAGCGGCCAGCAAGAGTGCGAAAAACAACAGTATCATCGCCAAAATCCAGATATCTTGCGGCAAAATAGTCAACCCCCAAAAGTGAAACTGACGATTACCTAAATCCCACAAAATCGCTTGCTGGCCATCCCATCGTAGATATGGACCGATAAACAAAATCAGCCAAAATGAGGCGATAATCCATTTCATCTTACGGAAAATACCCGGAATACGCTTAGCGTGTACCGTTCCTTCGGTATGAATCGGTAATAACTCTACGCCGATGTTTTCTAGGTTTTTATTGGTAATTTCGATTCCACCGCCAGCGGGTGAATCCTTCGCCTTTGTGGTGCCTTGAGAATCTTGCTGCTTTTCAGACATAGCGCATTCCTTGCTTATAAGCCAAAATGGCGTTTATAGCGAATATTAAGACGCTAATCCACCATCATCAAAATGAGGAAATGATTGTAACCTATTCGGATTATGCCAAAATCGATTGTCTTTATTATCAGAGATAAGTAGTTTTTTGATTTGAAATAGCAATCATCAGACATAAAAAAACCGAGCATCAAACTCGGTTTTTTTATACATCAAACAAAAGCGAATTAGCTTTTTTTGTCTTCGTCGTTTTCCAGACCTTCCATGCCACGCGCCGCTTTCCAAGCGAAACCAATCAACGCAACAATAGACAGTACCAAGGCGCCAATCGACCCCCAAAGTACCCAGTCATTATTTAAATCGCCCATCACTGACTCCTTACACAAATATTAATGGCTTTTTGCAGTCATAAGTTCGGGAGCCGAAACTCCCGATAACTTAGTTACTGACCACCACCAAGTTGGTGAGTGTAGACCGCTAGACGTTTAACATTGACATCTGCATTTGGAAGACGCTCTTTAAACGCTGGCATAATTGCTTGGCGCGTACCTTCAATGTATTCGCCATTTTTCTTAACATTGACACCGTGCGCGATCACGTTACGAATCGTTTGACGATCAGAACTAAAACGCCATACTTGGTCTGTCAGGTTTGCTGCACCAGCCGGAGCCAATGGTTTACCCATTGGGCCGTGACAAGCTAAACACATTCCTTTGGCATAGACCGCTTTACCGGCAGCAAAAGAAGCATCATTCGCCTTACCTTCTGAAAGGGCGATAACGTAATCCGTTACACTATCAATCTCTTCATCCGTTAAGTTACCCATCATACCTTTGGCTGGCATATTACCGATACGACCATTTTTAATGGATGCCTCGATTTGCGCGATGTTACCACCCCACAACCAATCATCATCGGCCAATACTGGGAAGCTAGGGTTACCTGCGCCACCAGCACCGTGACAGGCCGCACAGTAGTCACCGAAAAGTACCTTTGAAGTAGCGACCGCGTACTGACGAAGGTCGTCATCTTTCAGAATGTCCGCAACAGACATTGCCGCAAGCTGCTCTTCTTTATCCGCAAATTTCGCTACACGCCAATCTTTAAGCACTTGAAAATCTTCATTGTACTCTTCAATTGCCGTCCACCCCGTTAACCCTTTAGTAAACTCACCAGAGTTATTAGTCAAAGGAATGGTTGGGTAATACAGCGTGTAAAAGATGATCATGATGAAACCCGCATAGAAAGATAACATCCACCATAACGGCGGCGGATTATCTAACTCACGTAAATCCTCATCCCAAATGTGACCAGTGTTGCCTTCGTCTGGCCAAGGGTTATGTCCTGCCATTTTTTATTCTCCTCAGAATGATTCAATCATCTTCAAGGATTTTGTGTTTCTGCTCTTCCATCTCTTTACGTTTAGATGGGCGCAAAGCTAAAGCAAAGGTAATCAACATACCTAGAAACACTAAAACCGTGATGATCAGCCCAGCCCAGTCTTGGGTCGTCAATGCAGACCAGTCTGTGCTGAAGTAATGTTCGATACTACTCATTATTGACGGTAAACTTTGCTGTCATCCAGCTTAACCATCGTGCCTAGAACTTGAAGGTATGCCACCATAGCGTCCATCTCGGAGTAACCCTCGATCGCTTTGTCAGCATTTTCAATTTCCCAATCGGTGTAAGGCACACCCAAAGTACGCATCACTTCTAGGCGTTTCTTCATGTCACGCTTAGTGCCGAAGAAATCTTGAGAAACCGGAGTTTCTGCCAACCAAGGATACGCAGGCATTACCGACTCAGGAACCAGGTCCTGTGGACGTAATAAGTGCATTACATGCCATTCGTCAGAATATTTACCACCTAAACGCGCTAGGTCAGGCCCAGTACGTTTTGAACCCCATTGCATCGGGTGATCGTACATAGATTCAGTGGCTAATGAGAAGTGACCGTAACGTTCACGTTCATCACGGAACGGACGAATCATTTGTGAGTGACAGATATAACAACCTTCACGCAGGTACAAATCACGGCCTGCCAACTCCAATGGAGTATAAGGACGCACACCGTCACCGGTCTTCCAATCCGCCATCAACGGCTTACCGTTTTTGTCGAATTTATACAGTGCTTTATCGGAAACAATCTTACCGTCTTGCTCAGTGAAAGTACGCTCCCAAACTAACTCGGGGAACTTCTCGTTCTTCGCATTACCGTATTTATCGGTTTGTTCGGTGTAATCTACCGCTGATTTGAGATAAAACAACGGTACGATTTCTACAATACCAGCGATGGATACCGCCAATGCGGTTGCAAGGAACATCGCAAAGATATTTCTCTCAAAACCGTCTTGCCAATTTTTAGGCTTATCATCATGGTTTGACATGAGTTTGTGCTCCTCAACTCATTTGATTTTGAACCCCATTTCACCGCCAAGCATGAAACGGGGCCTTCACTTATTTAATTATGCTGTTGCTTCTACTGGCTTGCTCGCACGAGCGTTCGCCATACGAATCGTCATAACAATGTTATAAAGCATGACAACCGCACCGGAGAAGAACAATAACCCACCGAAGGCGCGCATCGCATAGTAAGGGTGCATTGCCGCTACCGACTCAGCGAAGGTATAAGCCAAAGTACCGTACTCGTCATAAGCACGCCACATCAGACCCTGCATAATACCGGATACCCACATCGCAACGATGTAGAACACCGTACCGATTGTCGCCAACCAGAAGTGGAAGTTAATCAACTGCATCGAATACATCTCGGTTTTCCACAATTTCATAACCATGTGGTAAATCGCACCAATCGAAACCATTGCAACCCAACCTAATGCACCTGAGTGAACGTGACCAATCGTCCAATCCGTATAGTGAGAAAGCGCATTTACCGTCTTAGCCGCCATAACCGGACCTTCAAAAGTCGACATAGCGTAGAAAGCAAGAGAGATGATTAAGAAACGTAGAATGTAATCCGTACGTAGACGATCCCAAGCACCTGACAGCGTTAACATACCGTTAAGCGCACCACCCCATGACGGAATAATCATCGCCAGAGAGATTACCGCACCCAAAGAACCAGTCCAATCCGGCAATGCGGTGTACTGCAAGTGGTGAGCACCCAACCAGACGTAACCGAACATTAATGCCCAGAAGTGGATAACCGATAGACGGTACGAGTAAATAGGACGCTGTGCTTGCTTAGGCACGAAGTAATACATGATTGCAAGGAAGCCCGCCGTTAGGAAGAAACCTACCGCATTATGTCCCCACCACCATTGAATCATTGCATCTTGCACACCGGCAAACATTGAGTATGAACGGAACAGTGATACTGGAATCGCCAAACCATTAACGATGTACAGGTAAGTGATGGCAATCATCATCCCCATAAAGAACCAGTTTGACACGTATACATGCGTATGGGTTTCTTTATTACGTGACGCAATGGTCATTACAAAGTTAAAGGTGTACAAGGTCCAGACTAAAGCAATCGCGATTGCCAGAGGCCACTCTTGTTCATGGTATTCTTTACCGGTTGTCATCCCTAAAGAGATAGACACAACCGTTGCCAGTAAACCAATCGTGAAAAGAATTGCAGTCCACCAAGCCATGGAATTACTCCATAACTTCACGCCGTTAGTGCGCTGAACTGTATAGAAAGCGGTTGCCATCAAGGTCATACCACCGAAAGCAAAAATTACCGTGTTCGTGTGCATAACACGCAAACGAGCAAAGGTGATTTCAGCGATATCAAAGTTTAACGCTGGCCATGCAAGTTGTGATGCCGCAAAAGTACCAAAAAAAGTACCTATCACCAAAAACACAACTGCACCAACCGTTAAATACTTGACGACGCCATTATCATATTGTGGCTTAGCTGTCGTATCCATTAGCCGGATTCCCCTAATATAGTCAAATTTTGCCTGCATTAATTTAACACCAACGCAAACTCCAAAAGAAGACAGAAATTATAACCGCCCCTAAGAAGTCCATGCCAGCTATAGACCATTGAAAATTAACTCACATCAATCCTAGAGGATAGATTAGAACGAAGTTTCAATGACTTACGTACAATTAACAGAGACCTACTTCAAAAAACCTCGGGATTATCCCAGATATCACCTCTTATTGCCCACTAAAAATAATTTATCGAGCCATATTAAAAAATTCTAATACGCTTCTTGTTTACAACGCTATTTTTATCATTATTCGCCAATTCACAAGCTTTATCACGCCCAAAGAAAACCCAGTTCAAGAAAGGCCAAACGCTCTAACCGAAGGTTATCCACAGACCCTGCCATAAGAATCGCTCCGCAAATTTCTAATTTTTGGCTCAATTGCGGTATTATATTGTGCTTTCAAAATAGTCCAGGAATCCACTCCCATGAGAACGGCAACCATCAAGCGTGACACCCTAGAAACGCAAATTGAAATCCGCGTTAACCTTGACGGCCAAGGCGAAGCCAAATTAGAAACCGGCGTACCATTTTTCGAGCATATGCTCGACCAAATTGCCCGCCATGGCATGATTGATCTCGACATCAAAGCCAACGGCGATTTGCACATTGACGACCACCACACAGTGGAAGATGTCGGCATCACCCTTGGGCAAGCGATTGCCAAAGCGGTCGGTGACAAAAAAGGGATTACCCGTTACGGCCACGCCTACGTTCCCTTAGACGAAGCCCTATCACGCGTTGTCATCGATCTATCCGGTCGCCCAGGGCTGCAATTCCATTGCGACTTTACGCGCGAACAAATCGGCACCTTTGAAACACAACTGGTCATGGAATTTTTCCAAGGTTTTGTTAACCACTGCGGCGCGTCTCTGCACATTGACAATATCCGTGGCATCAACGCGCATCACCAAGCGGAAACCATCTTCAAAGCCTTCGGTCGCGCCTTGCGCATGGCACTCAGCGCCGATGAACGCATGGCCGGCAAGATGCCGTCAACCAAAGGAAGCCTGTAATGAACCAAAAACTGGTCGCCGTGGTTGACTACGGCATGGGCAACCTGCGTTCGGTTTCAAAAGCCGCCGAGCACATGGCCGATTCGCAAACACGGATTGTCGTCACCCAAGACCCGCAAGTTATTCAGGATGCTGATTCGGTTATTTTCCCAGGACAAGGCGCCGCCAAAGCGTGCATGCAAGCGCTACGCGACACTGGCATGGCAGAGCCCGTCAAACAAGCGGCACAAGAAAAACCGTTTTTAGGCATCTGCATGGGCTTGCAAGTTTTAATGTCGCACAGTAACGAAAATAACGGGGTGGACTGCCTCGACCTGATCAAAGGCAAGGTTAGCCAGTTTGATTTGAGTGGCCATCCCGCCCTAAAAATGCCGCACATGGGCTGGAACCAGATTCACCAAACCCAAGACCACCCGCTATGGCACAGCATTGCGCAAGACAGCCGCTTCTACTTCGTGCATAGTTTCTATGTCGCGCCGGAAGACAAAAACACCATTATTGGCGAGACCACCCATGGCCAAACTTTCCCGGCGGTGTTAAGCGCGCACAATCTTTTTGCCATTCAGGCTCATCCTGAAAAGAGCGCGGATGTTGGCCTGCAACTGTTTAAAAATTTCTTATCGTGGAACGGCCATTAACACCATTCCATAGCAAAAATTAAGGTTTACAAATGTTATTAATCCCTGCAATTGATTTAAAAGACGGCGAATGCGTTCGCTTGCGCCAAGGCGTGATGGAAGATGCCACCGTATTCTCCGGCGATATTGTTGCCATGGCAAAACGCTGGGTTGACCAAGGCGCGCGCCGCCTACACATGGTTGACCTAAACGGCGCTTTCGACGGCAAACCGGTAAACGATAAAGCGGTATATCAGGTCCGCGCAGCCTACCCGGATTTACCGATTCAAATCGGCGGCGGCATTCGCGATTTAGCCACCATCGAAGCCTACCTCAAAGCCGGCGTTAGCTACTGCATCATCGGCACCAAAGCGGTTCATAATCCAGAATTTGTTGCCGAAGCCTGCAAAGCCTTCCCTGGACACATCATGGTCGGTTTGGATGCCAAAGACGGCATGGTTGCGATTAACGGCTGGGCCGAAGTCACCGATTACGAAGTCAAAGCACTGGCCAAACAGTTTGAAAACGACGGCGTCGAAGCGATTATCTACACCGACATCGGCCGCGACGGCATGATGCAAGGCGTGAATATCGAAGCCACGCAGGCACTGGCCAAAGCGGTCAATATTCCGATTATCGCTTCCGGCGGCATCACCAATCTGGACGATATTCGCAACCTCGCGAGCATCGAAGCCGACGGCGTCACCGGCGCTATTACCGGCCGTGCGATTTACGAAGGCACCCTAGATTTTAAAGAAGGGCAAACGCTGTCTGACCAACTCGCGGCAAAGGCATCATCAAAATGAGTCTGGCAAAACGCATTATTCCCTGCTTGGATGTCGATAACGGACGCGTGGTAAAAGGCGTACAGTTTGTCGATATCCGTGATGCCGGCAATCCGGTGGAAGTTGCCAAACGCTACGACGAACAAGGTGCCGACGAAATCACTTTCCTCGACATCTCAGCGACACACGAAGGCCGCGGCACCACCATCCACATGGTCGAAGAGGTCGCCAGCCAAGTATTCATCCCGCTCACCGTCGGCGGCGGCATCCGCAAAGTCGAAGACATCCGCACCATGCTCAATGCCGGAGCCGATAAGGTATCGATTAACTCAGCCGCGATTTACAATCCGGACTTTGTTAAAGAGGCTTGCGATGCATTTGGTTCACAATGCATCGTAGTGGCGATTGACGCCAAAAAAGTCTCCGCCGAAGGCGAGCCTAACCGTTGGGAAATCTTCACCCACGGCGGGCGCAAAGAGACCGGAATTGACGCCATCGAATGGGCGCTAAAAATGGAAAGCCTCGGCGCCGGCGAGCTCTTAGTCACCTCGATGGACAAAGACGGCACCAAAAGCGGCTTTGACAATGCATTAATGAAAGAGATTACTTCGCGCGTCAAAATCCCCGTCATCGCCTCGGGCGGCGTCGGCAATTTGCAACACCTGGTTGACGGCGTCAAAGAGGGCGGCGCAGAAGCGGTCTTGGCGGCATCGATTTTCCACTTTGGGCAACACACCGTTGAAGAAGCCAAACAGGCGATGGCCGCGCAAGGTATTGAGGTACGATTATGAGCGACAAAAGCATTCTAGAACAGCTTGATGCCGTGCTTGAAGCACGCAAAGCCGAGTCGGCAGACAGCTCCTACGTTGCCAGCCTGTACGCCAAAGGCACTGAAAAAATTCTTAAAAAAATCCAAGAAGAGGCACTGGAAGTCGCCATGGCCGCTAAAGACCATGACCACCAAGCGAACAGCGAAAATCAAGCGCATTTAATTTATGAGGTAACCGATTTATGGTTTCATAGCCTCGTACTTTTAGCGCATAAAGGCATTGCCTCAGATGCCATTATCAGCGAACTACAACGTCGCTTTGGTCTATCCGGCCATGACGAAAAAGCCAGCCGAACCGAGTCCTAAGACGACCCAGACAGGCTGGAAAATTTAAAGATTTACAGGAAGGAACCCTCAATGAATCAAGAAAAATCTATTTTTAGTAAAATCATCGATCGAGAGATTCCGGCACAGATTGAATACGAGGACGAAAAGTGCATCGTTATTCACGACATCAACAAAAAGGCGCGCGTCCATTTATTGATTATTCCTAAAAAAGAGATTCCAACCCTGTTTGCATTAACGCCGCAAGATAAAGACCTGATGGCGCACATGATGTTATTGCTTCCTCAATTAGCCAGCGCGCAAGGCTTGGATGGCTTTAAAACACAAATCAACACTGGCGAATCGGGTGGCCAAGAGGTCTTCCATTTACATATTCACCTATTAGGCAACTAAATCAGTACGCGACATTACTAACAACAATCCGACGGCGCTAATAAATTATTTTTGTGCAATTAAACTGGCGGATTTGATATTATTGCCCGCTAATGAAATTACGGGATTGTGCCACGCCCGACTTAAAGGCACACTGAGCAAAAAAACGGAGTTAACACCATGGGAATCAGCATTTGGCAGCTACTAATCATTTTAGCTATCGTTTTAGTTTTATTCGGTGCTAAGCGCCTTAAGAACGTTGGTAGCGATCTTGGCGGCGCCATCAAAGGCTTCAAAAACGCCGTGAAAGATGAAGAAGAGAAGAAAGAAGAAGTCGCCGCGGATAAAAAGCTAAACGAAAAAGACGCCAATAACGTTTTTGATGTTGTCGCTGAAGAAAAAAAGATAGCGGACGAGAAAAAAGATAAGGCTTAATTTAACGTCTTTGACTAAGTAAATTGAGTTTTAACTTTAGGTAGGTGCAACCAACCATGTTCGATATCGGCTTTCTTGAAATCTTGATGATTATGATCATCGCTCTGATTGTTATCGGTCCGGAGCGGATGCCTGAAGTTGCCCGTAAAATAGGCAGCTTTGTTGGCAAAACTCGTCGTTTTATTGACTCGGTAAAACAAGACAATCAATTCGATGAAACCGTTCAAGATTTCAAAAAATCCATGAACTTGGAAGCCGAACAAACGCGAATGCAAAATATTCAAAAAGAGTTGCAAGACGGTTTGAATATGGGCATGGAAAACGTCAACTTAGACGATTTCCAACGCCCATTCGGCGGTAGCATCGATGGTCGCGGCAGTTCCTTCAATCAAGCTCCGGCGCAACCGCAAATGGAAACGCCAAACCAGCGCGAAGAAAAACCGCACAACTCGTTGCCAGAAACGGCGGCACCTACTTCTGCATCATCAGCACCCACTCCTTCGGCAGCCGTGCCAGAAACGAGCAACGCGCAAGATAGCGTTTCTAAAGTGGCTACTGAAACCAGCAAAAGCTAAGCATACCTATGAGCGATTCGGCGCTACCCCCTCAAGATAAAGAGATGACTCTGGTCCAACATCTATTGGATTTAAAGACCAGTCTTACCCGTGCGATTTTGGCAATCATTGTTGTTTTCTTCTGCTTATTTCCATTTGCTAATGAAATCTACACCTATATTGCTGAGCCGCTAACCCGCTTTTTGCCGGAAGACACTAGCATGATCGCTACCGCGGTCGCCTCTCCATTCTTAACCCCATTTAAGTTAAGTTTTGTATTGGCAATTTACATCGCTATGCCATTCCTGCTGTATCAATTGTGGCGCTTTATCGCACCCGCGCTCTACAGCCACGAAAAGCAACTGATTGCTCCGGTACTGTTCTTTAGTTCATTCTTATTCTATTCCGGCGGCGCGTTTGCTTATTACGTCGTGTTCCCACTGGTCTTTGGCTTCCTCTCGACCACGGCACCGGAAGGCGTTACCATCGCCACCGACATCGCCGCTTATCTGGATTTCGTTATCAAAATGTTCTTTGCTTTCGGCATGGCATTTGAAGTCCCGATTATTACCGTGCTATTGATTTTAACTGGCATGGTTCGCGCCGAAAAACTCTCTCACGCCCGCCCTTACATCGTGGTCGGTGCCTTTGTTATCGGTATGTTACTTACCCCGCCAGACATTATCTCGCAAACGCTGTTAGCGGTACCGATGTGGCTATTATTTGAACTTGGCTTATTGATTGGCGGCTACATCGTTAAAAAACGCGGTCTGGATAAAGATGACGATAATGACGATGACGACCCTTATGACTTGCCTGAATCAGAAGCAGGGAAAGCTTACGTGCAAAAAACAGCCGAATCGACTGTTGCAACGGCACCAGCCAAGATGACTCCAGCAAAAACCAATGATGCGGATTTAGATCAACGTTATGCTGACCAAGTTGACGATGACTTAGATTGGGATGATGAATTTGATAAAATCGACAATCAAATGCTGCAACTAGAGCGCGAATACAAAGCGCGTCAAGACAAAGAAAAAGCCGAAAAAGAAGCCGCACAAAAAGGCCAAGATGAAGCAAATACAACGTCTGACCCGTCTAGTACTGCTAACCAAGATTCATCAACAGAATCGACAAACAGCAAACAAGACGCGCAAAAATCGTAAATTGTTCGCCCCCAAGGCGGTTCTGAGTTTTGGGGCGCGCACTGTTGTGTCACTGAAAATCGCAACCGTGCCATTGCTCAGCTTGCTCGTAAGTAGCGGTCTGGTTTCAAACGCTCAAGCCACCTCCTCACTCAAGAATCATCCCAGTCCTTATATTGCCATGCACGCCGCCGACCCGGTCAATTGGCAACTCTGGAACCCAAAAACCCTTGCCGATGCCAAGCAACAAAACAAACTAATACTCCTCTCTAGTGGCTATTTCTCTTGCCACTGGTGTCACGTAATGCAACACGAGGTGTATCAGAATCCGCAAAGTGCCTCACTGCTTAACCAAGACTTTATCAGCATTAAAATTGATCGCGAACTGCACCCCCTTGTGGATAGCCAGATGATTGCATTTGCCAAACAGCACCGCGGCTCAGCCGGTTGGCCGCAGCATCTGATTCTCACCCCCGATGGCAAACCGTTTGCCGCTTTCACCTATCTGCCGAATGCGGCATTGCAAACCTATCTGCGCAATGTGAATAAGGTGTGGAAAACTCAAAAATCGGTGGTTAACTTCTTGGCGAACGCAGCAATGCCAAGCCCAAACAAAGTACTCGAAACATGGGATGCCGCCAAATTTCAGCATGCACTTTATGAGCAATTAAACGCCAGCATTGACGATTTCAGCGGCGGTTTGAAGGGCAGCAATAAATTTCCGAAAACCCCGCTTTTACTCACCCTAATCCAACAACCCAACTTACCTATCGAACTAGCAGACTGGCTCCAGTTAACCTTGCAGCAAATGGCTCAGCAGCATCTATTCGACCATTTGTATGGCGGTTTTTACCGCTATAGCGTCGATCCAGAATGGCAAGAACCCCATTTTGAAAAAATGTTGTATGACAACGCCCAACTTCTTGAGCTCTATCTGCGCGCCGACTTACGCTGGCCAGACCAAGGTTTTGCGGCAACCGCCGATGCGACTCTGGGCTATCTGCGCCAACAACTCTACTCGCCAAATTTAGAACTCTATCTGGGCAGTCAATCCGCAATTGATGCCGCAGGCAATGAAGGCGGTGATTACCTCTTTCGCGCCGATGAACTGCAACAACTCCTGCCTGACACGCTGTTTAACCTAGTCACTGAGAGCTGGCTGAAACGACCGCCGGTTTTTGCGCTGGGCTATCACCCAAAACCAACCTCAACCAATTGGACGCAAATTAAACAAGCGCTGCAAAAACAGCGACCATTGCCGCGCATGGCCATTGATGAAAAAGCCCTTATAAGCTGGAACGCTCTATTACTCAGTGCTTTCAGCCAAGCGGCTATTTGGCAAGCACAACATCCAGAGCAACAGGCCTTCAAAAATTTACAACAGGCGCCAAAATGGGGCGCACAGCTTGTCGCACAACTGCTTGAAATCAGTCAGTCGGCAACCATTCCGAGAAGCCTTATCTTCAAAGACAAGAAGCGCACTCCATTACTGCAGGGCAATCTTGAAGATTTCGCCTATCTGTGGCACGGTTTAAACGCGTGGCAAAAAATCAGCCAACAACCGTTGGATTTACTGCCACTACAACAAAAGATTCAGCCGCTGTTATCCGAGCAAGGTTGGCAAGATCCGCAAAGCCTTGCACTTTATCCACTACAACATTGGGTTGTTCCACAGGATGCCACACCCTCCATCAGCGCTTTACTGGGTTGCAACTTTGGGGCTTTTAAAATTGACCAAAAAGACTTTTATACTAACCCCTTGCAGTATGCTGACTACTTACAACTTAGCAACTGTGAATCCGCGCCAATTCTTTTACAATAGCCAACAATTATCTAAAACGAGCGTTTTATGGGTTTTCTAATTATTGGTTTTGTTCTGCTGTTTATCCTGACTACCTTGCCGAGTCTTTGGACCAAACACATCCTCAATAAGCACCGCAAACCGCACCCAAAGATTCCTGGCACAGGCCTGCAATTTGCCGAACATCTGGTTAAAAAATTGGATTTAGCGATCGCTATTGAACAAACTGATGAAGGTGACCATTACGACCCTATCAATAAAGTAGTGCGGATTTCGAGCGCCAATGCGCACTCTAATTCATTAACCGCGATTACGACGGTGGCGCATGAAATCGGCCACGCATTACAGGACAAAACCGGCTATGAGCCGCTTAAACAGCGGACCATCTTAGTAGAACGTGCTTCGATGATGCAAAAATTTGCCAGCGGCGCACTGATTATCACCCCCATTTTGGTCGCGGTAGTGCATACGCCAATTATCGGTTTGCTGACGTTCGGAGCGGGATTTATCGCCATGGGCGTCCCGGTAATTATCCACATGAGCACACTCAAAGTTGAATTCGATGCCAGTTTTGCGCGTGCCTTACCGCTCTTAAAAGAAGGCCAATACCTCAGCAAAAGCGATCAGCGCACCGCCAAAAAAATTCTCTTTGCCTGTGCCATGACCTATGTTGCCGCGTCACTATCGAGCCTGTTTAATCTCTGGAAATGGTTCAAAGCTCTGAAACGCTAAAAACACGACGGACCTTTACTGCGCAGCCAAACTTTCCAACTGCAAAGTCACATGATGTACTTTATGGGTGACATTTAAATAGCGCTTAATATCCTCAATATTGTCGGTTGTAATGTGTTTTAAATCGGTTTTGGCATGCAAGGTCATCATCACTTGATCTTCGGCAATGGCCCACAAATGAATGTGGTACACCTCCGTTAAAAACCCAAACTCCGCTTGCAAGTCTTCGCGAATCGCTTTAATTTCATAACCTGCCGGCACGCCTTCCAAAAGGATATGCGCCGACTCACGAGTTAAACGGTAGGCACCGATGCCAATAATGGTTGCCATTAAAATCGATAAAATCGGGTCGATTGGCGTCCAGCCGGTAAAGTAAATCATAATCGCGCCAATAATGACCGCGACGGAACCAAGAGTGTCGCCCAGAAAATGCAAGGTCGCGCCCCGCATATTCATATTATTCTGATCGCCGGAATGCAAAATCCAAAATACAAATAGATTATTTAACAACCCAATCAGCGCAATAATAAACATCTCCTTACCCATCACTTCTTGCGGGTCGAGAAAACGCTGTACCGCCATCACAATAATCGCACCGACTATCAGTAATAACGTAAAACCATTCACAAAGGCCGTTAAAATCTGAAAACGCTGATAACCAAAAGTCATGCGCTCATTTGCGGGTTTAGTTGCGACATGAAAGCCCCACCAAGCAACCGCTAAAGCCACTGCATCGGTCAGCATATGCACACCATCCGCAATCAAAGCGATTGAGTTGACCCATAAACCACCAAAAATTTCTACCAGCATATAGCTGGCGGTGATGATGGCGGCAATCATCACTTTCCTTTTACTGTGGCCATTATTCTCTACTTGATGAGAATGGTCGCCACAATGCGAGCGACTATCGACTTCCTGTGCGCCATGATGATGGTGATGATGCATACCTAATACCACCTTTTTAAATGATTTAAATGAAATAGATTACGATCGATTATTCGGTTTTGGCTATCGCCCACGCAGCAATAAATTCCAGCGTTGAATGCTCGGCCAGCAACACCGCAATTTGTTGCATGGTCGCACCAGTGGTCATAACATCGTCCACTAACGCGATACGTTGTAGCCCGTCAAAAGCACCATCCACAATAGCAAAGGCACCTTGCAGATTATTATGCCGCTGTTTGGCGTCCAAATGGGTCTGGGCAACGGTATTCTTGACACGGCGCAAACCTTTGTCCAAAACAGGAATCTGCAAGCCTCGACTCAGCGCTTGCGCTAACAACAACGCCTGGTTATAACCGCGCTGGCGTCGACGTAAAGGATGAATCGGCACCGGCACTAAAGCCTGCACCTGCTGTTGACGCAGAGTCTCGCCGACCTCGGCTAAGAACAATTCTGCTAACAAACGAGCATGGCTGGCTTGGCGATGATACTTCAAATCGTAAATCAGCCGTGTTATCGGCTCGTGAAAATAAAATGCCACCGTGGCCTGTTGAAATGCCGGCGGCTGGTGCAAGCAAGTGCCGCATAGGTTGCCGTCAAAAGACGCTTCAGCGCAGCGCGGACAAATCGCATAAGGGCGTGATAAGGCGCGAATTTCTTCAGCCGTTAAGTCCAAATCATCGGCTGGTGCATTGCTTAGCACCGATTGCGGTGCGATTAACCATCGCTCTAACCAATGCATTTCACACTTCCTTAAAGACTGTCGCCGCTTGAATAAGCTATAATACGCGCTAATTTTGCGACTCGTTAATGGAAATTTTTTATGCTTGAAGCCGCCCTACAAAAAAAAATCGGTGAGACTCGCCATGATTGGACACTCGAAGAAATTCGCGCGCTGATGGATCAACCGTTCAATGATTTAATGTTTCAAGCACAAACCGTTCACCGTGCCAACTTCAATCCAAACGTGGTGCAAACCAGCACTTTAGTCAACATTAAATCCGGCGGCTGTGCCGAAGACTGTTCCTACTGCTCACAAAGCGCACGTTACGACACGGGTCTGGAAAAAGAGAAAATGATGGCCGTGCAAGAAGTCGTCGATAAAGCCATTGCCGCCAAAGAAAAAGGCGCAACACGCCTATGTATGGGCGCGGCTTGGCGCAATCCAAACAAAAAAGACTTTCCGATGGTTTTGGACATGGTCAAAATGGTCAAAGGCTTGGGGATGGAAACCTGCTTAACCTTAGGAATGCTGGATGACGAACAGGTTGCAATGCTTAAAGACGCAGGGCTAGATTACTACAACCACAATCTGGATACCTCCGAAGCTTTCTACCCGCAAGTGATTACCACCCGCACTTTCCAAGACCGCTTAGACACCATCGACAAAGTACAAAAAGCAAATATCAATGTCTGTTCCGGCGGAATTATTGGCATGGGCGAAGCGCATAAAGACCGAGCAGAACTGCTCAAAACCTTTGCAAATATGCACCACCACCCAAGTTCAGTACCGATTAACCTATTGGTTCCAGTCGAAGGCACTCCTTTAGCACACATGCGCGGCAAAACCGACTCGTTTGAATTCATTCGTGTCATCGCCACAGCGCGTATTTTAATGCCGCAGACCTATGTGCGTTTATCGGCTGGCCGTATGGAGCTGAGTGACGAAGCGCAAGCCCTGTGCTTCTTAGGCGGTGCCAATTCGATTTTCTACGGCGATAAACTGCTCACCACCGACAACCCAGAATCCGATCACGATGCCATGCTCTTTGCGAAATTGGGCATCAATATGCAAGTCGCGGAAACGGCGATTAAATCGGCGTAATCTGTATTTGTAAACCACGAAAACGTCCGATGGTACGAATTGCAAAGTTCCAATCTGTGTACCTAAACATCCGCCGCAACATTTCGTGCTTTCATCGCTGCGTGGTTTCACTCAATGCCCATTAATTCTATCCAAGAACGCTTTGCCAAACGCTTAAACAAACGCCGCGCCGAACATCTCTATCGGCAACGTCCGCTCGCTTTTTCGCCACAGCAACCGCAGATGAAGATTAACGGCGTCGAATGCATCAATTTCTGTTCTAACGATTACCTTGGTCTCGCCAACCACCCACAAATCAAACAGCGTTTAATTGATGCTTTGCAGAACGACCAACTCAGTTACGGTTCCGGTGCAGCACATCTGGTGACCGGACACCACCTGCAACATCATCTGCTTGAAGACGAACTCGCTGACTGGCTGGGTGTCGAACGTGTATTACTGTTTTCAACCGGTTTTATGGCCAATCTAGCCGTACTGCAAACCTTAGCGCAAAAAGGCGATGTGCTTCTCGGCGACAAACTCAATCACGCCTCCCTGGTGGACGGCGCTCTACAGTCCGATGCAGATTTCAAACGCTACCCGCATCGCGACATGGCTGCCCTCGAAAAACGCTTACAACAAACACACGCTCAACAAAAACAAGCGATTATCGTCACCGATGGTGTTTTTAGTATGGACGGCGACTTAGCGCCGCTGCACCACATTCAACAACTTGCAAAGGACTATAACGCTTGGACGATTATTGACGATGCTCATGGCTTTGGCGCGCTGGGCACACAAGGGCGCGGCAGCCTTAGTCACTTCGGACTCAGTGCCGATGCAAACACCGTGCAAATCGGCACCTTAGGTAAAGCATTTGGCTGCAGCGGCGCATTTGTTGCCGGCTCAAACACACTGATTGAAAGCTTAATTCAGTTTGCTCGCCCCTATATTTACACCACTGCCAGCCCACAGCTCAATGCAGTCGCCGTCCGTGAAGCCTTAAAAATCATCAAAAGTGCCGATAACAAACGCCAAAAATTGCAAACCTTAATTGAACAGTTCCGAACTGGTGCAAAACAACTAGGATTGCAACTATGGGATTCCCCAACCGCCATTCAACCAATCTTGCTCGGCGACTCAGCCCGTGCGCTACGCTGGTCAGAACAGCTAAAGCAACAGGGCTTTTGGATTGCCGCGATTCGCCCACCAACCGTACCGCAAGGGCAAGCACGATTGCGCGTCACCTTAAGTGCGCAACATAGCGCACAACAGATACAAAACTTATTGAATGCTTTGGCCGTTTGTATCGAATCTGCCGATTCATAAACTCGACGTAGTCAATTAAAAAAAATGCTTTAATCTTTACCTGCAGCCTGCTAACCTCAGCAAAGATATCATCCGCGACGTTTTAACTAAGGCCTCTTTTTTATGCCATTAACTATGCAATTAGGGATTAGTAATGCCCAAAAAATCATCGAACAGCTAAAAATCGAAGAAATGCCACAGACTTTCTTCGAACTGCAAGAGGCGATGTTTGCCCCGCATCCAAATATGGTCAAAATTGGCGACATTATCGGTAAACACCCCAAGCTACTCGGACAGTTCCTCGGCTTAGTCAACCAACGACTTAAGCGCACCTCCGACAATCTTATTTTAGACGCGCACGCTGCGGTCAATCTGCTCGGCCTAAAAGAGATTGAACAGCTGTTTCTGCTCAGTTTTTTATCCAGTGCTGTTCCAAAAAACAGCTTTGACCAAGCACTGGTGGAACGCAGCAAACGTGCCTCATTAGCCGCCGCCGAACTCTCTTATTGGGTGAATGACATCGGCTTTTCAGAAGCCCATTTAGTCGCTTTTCTGCAAGATATCGGCGCAATTTATATGGCCCGAGCTTTTGGTTCAGACTATCTACAAGACTGCATCGAAAGGCAAATCCATGCGCCCTTCAGCGCCTATCAACAGGAAACTCTGCAATACCAAACAGCGCACACCTATCTAGGCAGCCTCGTGGTGCATCGCTGGCAACTGGGCAGCCTGCTCTCAAAAAGTTTGCTGCTGCATCACAGCAAAGATTTACAAGGTTTACTGGAATACGATTCGCGCGTGGCGCACATGGTCGCCCTGATTCAAGTCGCAAACGCGATTGTGGAAATCGATTATTATCAACAAGTACCAAGCGCAGAGTTGCAAGACAGCTTGCAACGCAGCGTCGCCTTTTTACAGCTACCGGATAACGCCATCAAAGCGGCCAGCGCGGTTTTAGCCAAATGGGGACAGAGCGGGAATAGCCATAAAGCGAGCCACTAATCCCTTGAACCAACTTGGCAACAACCTGCACCACAAAAGCACCAAAACTCCATAAAACGCATTTATCTTCAAAACAAATAACATTCAACTCATTGATTTTTTTATATTTTTTAAAAAATTGCATAGTTTATGATATGGCACTACCTTAAACAACCCAAAGGTATGCATTATCATGCTGAAATCACTCGACAACTACCCCATAAATGGCTTCTACGATGAAGCAATTGCCCACCCGCAACAACCACGTCCTGCTGCCGCACAACTGCTACACCAACTTGAAGACACGCCATTTGACTCTTTTCAAGAGATGCAACAAAGTGCCGAAAGCGCGATTGCTCAACTCGGCATCTCTTTTACTGTCTATAGCGACAAAGGTAATATCGACCGTCTATGGCCATTTGATGTGTTTCCGCGCACCATCGCCGCTGATGAATGGCAGCGAATTACAACTGGCCTAAAGCAACGCCTTAAAGCACTTAATCTATTTATTGAAGACGTATACAACGAACAACGTATTTTTAAAGCCGGAGTCATGCCGCTCGACGTGATTACCTCATCTAAAGACTATCGCCCCGAATGTCACGGTATGAAACTCAAGCACGCCTCTTGGGCCAGCATCTGCGGCTCTGATCTGGTACGCGATGGCGAGGGCAAAATCTATGTCTTAGAAGACAACTTACGGGTTCCCTCCGGTGTCTCTTATATGCTTGAAAACCGCGCGGTCATGAAACAAGTGATGCCGGAAGTGTTTCGCGACATGAACATCCTGCCGGTTGACCAATATCCATTGCAACTGCTCTCAATGTTACGCTCACTCTGCCCACAAAACTGCGACGATCCAGAAGTCGTCGTACTCACCCCGGGTATTTTTAACTCCGCCTATTATGAACACGCTTACCTTGCACATGAAATGGGTGCGGAGTTGGTCGAAGGCTCAGACCTAGTGGTATTGGAAGACAACTGTGTGTATATGCGTAACATCGACGGCTTAAAACAGGTGGATGTGATTTATCGCCGTATTGATGACGCTTTTCTCGACCCCGAAGTGTTCCGCGCCGACTCCACTTTAGGCGTACCAGGCTTAATGCGAGCTTGGCGCGCTGGCAATATCGCCATCGCCAATGCACCTGGCTGTGGGGTGGCTGATGATAAGGTAGTCTATGCCTATGTGCCAGAGATGATTCGCTTTTATCTCAACGAAGAACCGTTGATTGATAATGTCCCCACCTATCTGTGCGATTGCGAGGAGGATCGCCAATATGTTCTGCAACACCTTAACGAGTTAGTGGTTAAACCAGCCAATGAATCCGGCGGCTACGGCTTATTAATCGGCCCACGCGCCACACCAGAAGAACTCGACACTTTTTATCAATTAATCGAGAAGGATCCGCGTAACTACATCGCCCAACCCACCTTAAACTTATCGACGGTGCCTACCGTCTGCCAATCCACATTGGAGCCGCGACACGTGGACTTACGCCCATTTATTCTACAAGGCGAAAAATCGTATGTGACGGCCGGAGGCTTAACTCGAGTCGCCCTACAAAAGGGCTCCTTAGTGGTCAACTCATCCCAAGGTGGTGGGTCGAAAGATACCTGGATTGTTGTTACAGAGGAGAAAGTCTAATGTTATCCAGAGTGGCTGAACGCGTCTATTGGCTGGCGCGCTACATTGAACGCATTGAAAACACCGCACGTTTAACCAAGGTACATGCTCAATTAATGTTTGACCTACCAAAATCGGTCGAAATGAGCTGGTATGGCCTAGTACAAATCACCAGTAACGAGGACTATTTTGCAGAACGCTTTGGCGATGAACGCAGCGAGCAAAACTGCATGGCGCTGCTGCTAACCGACCGAAATAATCCGGCATCGTTGATGTCATCATTGTGGTGGGCGCGTGAAAACATACGCACCACGCGCGATATTTTGCCGCGCGAAGCGTGGATTCACATCAACGAACTCTATCTGCTCACCAAACAACGCCAAAACGACTTTAACGAACGCAAAAAACGCAATGCACTGCTGTCAGAAATTATCCGTGCCTGCCAGGCTTTCACAGGAATGCTGGCTGGAACCATGAGCCAAAACGAAACCTATCATTTTTTAAAACTAGGCATGTATATCGAACGCGCGGACATGACCACGCGCTTAATTGACGAAGGCGGATTGTATGTCTCACAACAGCAATTTGACAACGAAGAAGACACCTATTTTGCCTCAATTTTGTGGGCGCATTTGCTCCGTTCTATCAGCTCCTACTTTATGTATCGCTTGCAATACCAAACCGAAATCAGTGGGCCGGAAGTGCTGCAATTTCTTACCCAAGACGAACACTTTGCGCGGTCGGTCAATTACTGCCTGCATGAAATTCAAGGGGTGATGAGCAAGCTGCCCAATTCCGGCGCACTGCAAAAACAAGTGCAACAGCTGCAAAATAGAGTCCTATCCGAAAAAGCATTAAGCATCGGCAGCGACCAACTGCACGACCATCTGGACTGGATTCAACGCGAACTCTCAGAATTAAACAGCCTGCTTTATAATACTTGGTTCAATCCCAAACAGGTGGCTTAACCAAAATGCGACGCTTTTACTGTCTGTGCGGCAACGAAGTCGGTTTTCACGATCATTATTGCAAACACTGTGGGCGCGATTTAGCATTCGACCCACAAATTGGCACCATGTGGAGTGGCGAACTGATCGCCCAAGACCATTTTTTTGCGCACAGCGCCAATCGAGGCAAAGCGGTTAAATTCAGACCCTGCGCACAACGATTTAGCGCCATCGGCTGCAATTGGCTGTTACTCAATGAGGACGAGCACTGCCAATGCATCGCCTGTCGCAGTTCACGAGTTATTCCCGACCAAAGCATACAGCGGAACATCAACCGCTGGTATCGCTTAGAACAAGCCAAACGCCAACTCTTTCAGACCCTGCTTGACTTACAACTGTTCAATGCCGCCCAACCCGCGGTTTTTCAAGACTTACGCTTTGATTTTCTGGAGGACCGACGCAGCAATCCCAATTTACAACTAGAACACGTCCTAACCGGGCATTACGATGGGCTGATTACCCTCAATGCGGCCGAAGCCGACGAAGGCTTTTTACACACCATGAAAGAACAGATGCGCGAACGTTACCGCACTCTGCTCGGTCATTTTCGGCATGAAATCGGCCATTATTTTTGGCTGAAATTTTTCACCACCGAAGCGCAAAAACGGCAATTTCGCAGCGTATTTGGCGACGAGCGCGACGACTATGCACACGCTTTGGAGCGCTACTACCAGCAAGGCAACAACAACCACTGGCGCAGCCGCTTTATTACCCCTTACGCCAGCAGCCATCCACATGAAGATTGGGCAGAAACTTGGGCACACTACCTACATATCGTTGACACCCTGCAAACAGCACAAAGCTACGGCATCAGTATTTACGAACCGCAAGAACACAACTTCAACCGCTGGTTTGTCGAATGGGCAAGAGTCGCACAAATTATGAACGCCCTAAATCGCAGTATGGGACTGGCCGAACCTTATCCCTTCAAACTGTCCGAAATTGTCGTTGGCAAACTGCATTTTATTGACGAAGTCATTCAAGAATACGCACAACGCCAAACAAACAACGCTGCCGCCACTGAAAAGCCGCTGGCGGACACCGTCGCAAGCTGGACAAAATCCTAATTTACGATTAGGGTGTCCTGAATATGAAAGCATGGGGTAATCATGGAATCCGTTAACGCAATTTTATCCACCGCCAGCAGTTGGGCTTGGGGGCCAGTAATGTTGGTCTTAATTCTGGGGACCGGCCTATACCTCACCATCCGCCTAGCATTTCTACCGCTGCGCAATCTTGGCAAGGCATTTAAACTACTCTGGCAAGGCCGTCACTCCAAGCAAGAGGGCGATATTCCACCCTTTAGCGCTTTAATGACCGCCTTAGCAGCAACGGTAGGCACCGGCAATATCGCTGGGGTGGCTGCGGCTCTTTTTATCGGCGGGCCGGGGGCTATTTTTTGGATGTGGATTACTGCATTAATCGGCATGGCGACCAAATATTCAGAAGCGGTTCTGGCGGTACATTATCGCGAAACCGACGAAGACGGTCGCCACGTTGGCGGCCCAATGTACGCCATTAAAAACGGCATGGGCAAAAAATGGCAGCCTTTAGCCATCGCGTTTGCCTTATTTGGCGCAATCGCTGCCTTTGGAATTGGCAACATGGTGCAAGCGAACGCGGTCGCCGGCGCCATGGAAAACGCTTTTGAGATTGACAACCGCATTACCGGAATTGTCTTAATGCTCTTGATTGGCTTGGTCATTTTCGGCGGGGTCAAACGGATTGCCAAAACCGCCACCGCACTGGTGCCTTTAATGGCCATCTTATACATTGGCGTATCGCTATGGATTCTCATCCTGCATCTGGACGCTCTGCCAAACGCTCTATTAACCATTGTCGAAAGTGCTTTTACCGGCCATGCAGCCGCCGGCGGCTTTGCTGGGGCGAGCATTATTTTAGCGATTCAATTTGGCGTTGCACGTGGCGTATTCTCCAACGAAGCAGGGCTTGGCTCCGCACCCATTGCACACGCCGCAGCACAAACCAATAATCCAGTTCGCCAAGGGCATATTGCCATGCTTGGCACTTTTATCGACACGATTATTATCTGCACCATGACCGCCTTGGTGATTATGGTCACCGGCGTTTGGCAGTCTGGAGAAACGGGTTCGGTATTAACGGCCAACGCCTTTAGTGTCGGGCTGGGTTCAGAGATAGGCGCCATTATCGTCGCCATCAGTTTAGCGGTATTTGCCTTCACCACCTTGCTGGGCTGGAGTTACTATGGCGAACGCTGTGCCGAATTTTTAACCAATCACCGCGTCATAACCCCCTATCGAATTGCATGGATTATCGCCATTTTCGCGGGCGCATCGCTGTCTGACTACTTCAACACCGTATTGATTCTGGCCGATGTGCTCAACGCCCTAATGGCAATACCCAATCTGATTGCGCTCTTGGTGCTCTCACCGGTCATTATCAAATTAACCCAAGACTACTTGGCGCAACAAAAACCGTAATTTACGCCGCGCCACTCCTCATCTGCTGCGCTTTTGGGTGCGGCAGAAAATCCTTCCCAGCAGTTTTCAATCACCACTCAAGCGCCACAGCATAAGGCTCGATTCCATTCCACAAGGAATTGCAAGGTGCAGATTCTGCCATGCTTGAAACCGTTTGGATCAATTCTGTCTGTAGCGAACTTGACCTCGCCGAGCGAAAGCTTGAAGATAAGCAAGCATTACAGAGTAAAATTACCCTCATTTTTATCACTTTACCCAGACCAAAGGGAAGCACCGCACTATGCCGTTTGTAAAAAGACACCCTTGGCTCAGTAGCTTTGTGCTGCTTAGCGTTGTATTTATCAGCCTGCTGCCAATTGGGCTTAAATATACCGCCATTCATCTACTGGAAAAACACAGCGGCCAGCAAGCGACTATTGCCGATATTGATCTAAACATATTTAACGGCAAACTGCGTATTCGTAACATTCAGCTGCAAAATGGCAACCATAAGACTCAAGTTAACGAATTTTCAGCCAATATTTTGTTACGTGCTTTATTCCAAGAACGTTTACTGTTTTCACAAATTAAATTAATCGGCGTGACCCTTCCGGTCGAAATTTCCGAACAAAACGGCCAGCAGCAATTTCGCGTAGCGGGCTTTGCGATTCCGCAAGAGTCGTCCAAGGAAGAGAGCGATTCAGGCACTTTGCCATTCGGCCTAGGGGTGCAACAGCTGGCACTACAAGATATTAATATCCAGCTTATCCAAGCCGAACAACAACAGCTCTATCAAATCCGCAGTCTTAGCCTGAAAGAACTTTACAGTTGGGACAGTGATTTTGCGCGCTTAAAACTCAACAGTACGCTCAACCAAAAATCAATAAATGCCAACTTACAAGTCCATCTATTTACCAAAGCGCCCAAAATCATCGGCACGATTAAGGTGCGCGAACTTAATCTACAAGACTTGCAAGAGTGGGTCGCGCAACCTATTGCTGGACAATTAACCGCCGACTTAACCTTCACCGTCGAACAACAAAGCAACGGCTTTAAACTCTATCAATACAGCGACATCAACTTAGCAAACGCTGATATTCAGATGGCAGAACAGCGCATTAGTGCGCAAAAACTTACTTGGCAGGGGGATGCACACTTTTTCTCCGGTGATGTTCAAGCACTTAAAGTGCTCGGAAACCTAAACGGCACACAACTGGCATTGACGCAAAATGGCGCCGATGGCGCAAAACTGAATATACAAACCGATGCCAAAGGGGCAATTGACTTAATTGGCCAACTCAATGGCGTGGATGCCAGAATCCAGCAAAAAGGCCTTATCGCTCTCAATAACTTTAACTTGCAACAAAGCCACACAGCGCCGCAAGCCAGTGACTTAACGGTGAACTACCAACAACTAAGCTATCAAGGCAGTGTGGATTACGCGATTGCCAAGCCCAAGCTAAATTTAGACGGCGCCTTAGCATTGAATAAACTGCGACTAGAACAGCAGTCGCAAGCGCAAAAAGAGCAACAAAATCGCCTCCTTGAGCTTCCTAAAATCGCCTACCAAGGCAAAATCGATTATGACTTGACTGCGCAAAAAATCGCCCTAAACGGCACGCTCAATAGCGATACACTTCAGCTGACCCAAACCGCCAAGAACGGCAAACAGTTACAAAATTCACTGGAATTGGCGTTGGCAGCAATGCAACTAGACGGGCAGCAACACATTACCCTTGGCGATGATTTACAACTCAAAACTCAGAGCAATTTAACCCTAAAACAACTGACATTTGCACAGCAAGATAACAGCGCAGAAACCCCAATCCAACGTAAGTTTTCCAGCAACATCAACGCTAAACTTAACCTGCAAGCCAAGTTTGCCGAAAACCAACAAAGCCTACAACAAACTGGGACTATTCAGATTACAAACCTCGCCTTTAAGGACAAGATGATGTCACTCTCCACCCCCGCTATAAACTGGAATGGCGCACTGGATTGGCAACAAACTGCCGCACTTAAACTAAGCGTAAAAGGCGATTTAAACAGCGATAACATTGAGTTTACCCAACAAACGCCGGAGCAATCTCTGCAACTGTCACAAAGCCTGAAAGCCAAACTTGACCTGCTCCTGAACAACAATGCCAAGCAACTTAGCCTGCAACAAAATGGGACTTTCACCCTGGATAATCTCAGTCTGCAGCAATCCGGTTTAAACCAACAAGCCAAACAAATCCGTTATAGCGGTAACCTAATGCTTACTCAAAACCATCCGCTCGAAAATCAACCACAAAGTGGCGCACAAGACATTCGTTTAAAAGGCCAATTACAGCTAACAAAATCACACACTGAACTCGCCGAGTCTGGTATTAAAATCAACCAAAATCTCAGTTCGGATTTCACCCTAGCCAGCCTCATCAACAATGACACCTTAAGTATCGATTACTCCGGTTCAGGACAGATTGCTGCACTTAAATTCAAAAGCCCACAACAAAGTGCCGATTTAGACACCTTTACATGGCAAGGGCAAAGTAAGTTCAGCCAAGCCTACAAGCAAACGGCAACCGCAGCAGAGCTTAACGGCCAATTTAAACTCTCAGCCAAGCGCCTCAATGCCGGTTCGCCTAAAATGCGCGATGCGATGCAACTGCAACAGTTGAACCTGCCGAGCCTGACATTAAAAAGCCCGCAACACTTTGCATTACGTAACCTGGATTTAAGCGGCCTCACACTGCAAGGCATTAACCAACAGCAAACCGTGCCTATCGCCACCCTAAGGGCGATTACCCTAACCGAAGGCGATATTGCACTTGCACCAGAACTTGCTATTGAACTTGGCGACTTAGCACTGGTCGATTTGAACGGTGATCTCACTCTCGATAAAGACTATCAACTTGCGCAAATCAGCGCCCTGCTGAACGCTTTTGGCATTGAAAAACAAGCTGAAACACCGACCGAAACGACACCGCAAGACCCTGCGAAAACCGCTAACCCTGACAGCGCACCCAATGCGGCCGAGCCGCGTACTCTGCCAAAAATAGCCCTTGCCTCTTTTGCATTACAAGGCAATAACCAAATTCAACTCAGTATTGCCAATCCAAATACCTCAGAAGACGCACCAATTAATAAACGTCTTACCATCAAAACATTACGTTTTGGCGCATTTGACAGCAGTAAACCGGAACAAGCCAGCGACTTTGAGTTTTTAGCGTCTTTAGATGAATTTAGCGAAATCCGCTCTAGCGGTAAGATTGCACCACTGGCCGCGCAGCTATCAATGCAAGCCAAAACCGCGATTGACGGCTTGGCGCTCAATGATTTTTCGCCTTTAGTGCAGCAAGCCGTCGGCTACCAAATCGACAGTGGACAGCTCTCTGCAACCATCGACAGCACCATTGGCGACAATAAAATTGATGTTGAAAACAGCGTTAAACTCTACAAATTCCAACTGGTTAGCGCCGACAAAGAGAAAACAGAAGCGTTTGACAAAGGGTTTAGTATGCCGCTGGAAGTCGGACTGAGTCTATTGCGCGACAAGAGCGATAATATCGAGTTAAAACTGCCGATTAAAGGCGATTTAGACAATCCCAACTTCAATATTCAAGACGTGATTTCTACCGCATTGAACGGCGCTTTAGGCAAAGCTACGCGCACCTACTTATTGCTGGCGCTACAGCCGTTCGGAGCGATTGCGCTGGTTGGTGAAATGGCGTTCGATCAACTCGCGGCAGTACGCCTGCAACCTGTCGATTTTGAAGACAGTCGCTTTAAATTAACCGATGAAATGCAACAGTACTTGCAAAAAGTCAGTACCTTGTTGCAATCGAAAAGCGATGTGCAAATCAAGCTGTGCGGCGGCGTCAATCAGAGTGATCGCCAAGCGATTGCACAAGCCTCACAAACCGAATCGCAGAAAAAAGAGAACAAATTGCCTGAGATCACCGACGACCAACTGCTTAGCCTGGCAACCATGCGCCAAACCGCGATTAAACGCTACCTGTTAGAACAAGGGGTGAGCACCAATCAAATCGTCATCTGTCAGCCAAAAATCAGCAATGAAACTGGCAGCGCAAAAATTCAAATGGGGATTTAAAAGCGATGTTAAGCCGACTGATTATCGAGCAACCAAACCGCCCAAAACTGACGTTTATTCACGGCTGGGGCGCCCAAAATTCGGTCTGGCAAGACTGGGCGCAACAGACACTGGGGGCGTATTTTGAACTGCACCTGATTGAATTGCCGGGGTTTGGTCAAAGCAACGCTGTCGCGAGCCAAGCAAACGATCAAATGTTAGCGCAAACATGGGTGGATGCGATACTCGAAGCCATGCCTCAAAAATCCCATCTTCTCGGTTGGTCGCTTGGCGGCTTATTAGCACAACAAATCGCCATTCAACAGCCAGAGCGCGTCCAGTCGTTAATCTGCCTCGCATCGACACCGCGCTTCACCCAAAACGACGATTGGAAATGGGCGGTATCCCCTAAATTAATGGCTGATTTTATGCGTTCGGTTCAAGCAGACAGTGCCGCAACCTTGAAAAGTTTTTGGACGTTGCAGATGCAAGGTAGCGAGATACCGCGCCAACAAATCAAACAGTTCGTGCAGCGTATGCAGGACTATCAACTGCCGACACTTAGCGGTCTAACACAAGGTTTACGCCTGCTTAAATATTTCGATTTTCGCGAGCAAGCAAATGAATTACCGATGCCGGTTTTATGGCTTCTCGGCGAACACGACCCACTGATTCCACAGGCATTTATTGCAGAATTCAGTACAATACAGCGCCAAGCACAGGTGAAAATTTTAGCCGGTGCGGCGCACACCCCGTTTGCCTCACACCCGCAGCAGACCGCTGACGCCATCCGCCATTTTTTAGCCCAACGATAACGAATAAAACATGAGTCAATCCAGTTCAGAGCAACTTCAGCACGTCAATCGCCAACATTTGAAACAGCACTTTAGCCATGCCGCACCGAGTTATGACGAGGCTGCCATACTCCAAAAAACCGTCGCCGAACGAATGGATGAACGCCTTGAATTAACCACTGTCAAGGCGCTGCGTATCGCCGACATCGGCGCGGGCACCGGCCTTCTAACCGCAAAGCTCTTGCAGCGCTACCCACAGGCCACGCTGTTTGCGGTTGACCTATCCGAAGCCATGTTGCAACGTGCCAAACCGCGTTTACAAATTGAGCGAATTTCAGCTCTCAAACCGCTGAATAAATTACTTTCCGGTTTCAATCAAAAGCTTGGGGTAACGCTTATCAATGCCGATGCATTTGCGCTCCCCTTTGCGGATAACAGTCTCGATATGATTACCAGCAATTTAATGCTGCAGTGGTGCGATGACTTAGATGCCGTGTTTAAGGAATTTCGGCGCGTATTACGCCCGGAAGGCTTGCTGATGTTTACAACCTTTGGCCCTGATACGTTAAAAGAGCTACGTCAAGCATGGCGAATGGCTGATCAACAGAGCGAACACGTCAATCACTTTATTGATATGCATGACATTGGCGATGCACTGATTCGCGCCGGCTTCGGACAACCAGTCATGGATGTTGAAATGTTCACACTGACTTATGAGAAGCCAATCAGCGTCTTAAAAGATTTAAAAGCCATTGGCGCAACCAATGCCAGCTTGCATCGCAATCCTGGACTGATGGGAAAAAACAAATTTCAAACCATGCTGAACGCCTATGAAAGTCTTCGCCAAAATGGCAAAATCCACGCCAGCTACGAGGTGGTACACGGCCATGCTTGGGCCGCTCAAGAAATCTTCAAAGGCCCTGACCGCGACCGCAAGGGCGTAGTTGAAATCAGCCTTGATGAGTTTGCAAAACAGACCAAACAATCCGCTTTTGGAGCCTCTTTTCGCGATAAAAAGTAATCACATTATCACGCCAAGCTTGGAATTGAACGCAGGCGCATCACGCTAACCGCCAACAACCCACCGGCCAAACAATCTTAAAAAACATCCTGCGGGTCAATGTCGAGACTCCAGCGAACTTTACGCGCCAGCGGACTTTTGTAGATATAGGGTTGCATGATGCTCAGCAGTTGGTGCAATTTTTGGCGCGAGACGCTGCTCAGCATCAGTTGATAGCGATAACGTCCTTGACGGCGTAACATCGGTGCACTAACCGGCCCCCAAAATTCCAAACCGCGCATCACCGATTGCTCGGTCAAACTCTGCCATTGCAGCTCAAGTCCGGCTTTAAGGGAGTGTAGAAAATCCAACGCATCTTGCGCCTGATGTGCTTCGGCACGCACCAAACACTGAAAACGATAGGGCGGTAGAGCCGCTTCATCGCGTTCTTGGAGAGCCGCACGGACAAATTCGGCATAGCCGTCTTGAATTAATTTCAACAGCAATGGATGCTGCGGATGATGGGTTTGCACCAGCACTTCACCGGCATCTTCGGCGCGTCCAGAGCGCCCTGCGACCTGCAACACCAACTGCGCCATGCGTTCGGTAGCGCGATAATCACAGCTAAACAGTCCTTGGTCGATATCCAGCATACCGACCAACGTCACTTTCGGAAAATGATGCCCTTTGGCCAACATCTGGGTCCCAATCAAAATATCCGCTTCGCCACTATGCGCTTGCGCCGTCAGTTCCGCCATTTTGCCTTTTAAACGTGTGCTGTCGCGATCAATCCGCAAAACAGTTTTATCAGCAAACCACTCTCTAATCGACTCTTCTAAACGCTCAGTACCTTGCCCCATCGTATGCAGTTCTTTACCCTGACAACTTGGACATTGCACTGGTTTGACCATCTGCTCGCCGCAGTGATGGCATTGTAGATATTGATGATGCGTCCCCTGATGTAAGGTCATATTCGCATCGCAACTTGGGCAATGCGCTTGCCAGCCGCAATCGTGACACATTAATACGGGTGCAAAACCACGCCGATTCAAAAACAACAACACCTGTTTGCCATTCTCTAAATGGCGTTGCATCGCCGCTTTAAGCTGGATTCCAACCCCTTCTTGAATTTTTTCTCCGCGTATATCTATTAGCTTAATTTGCGGCGGCTTGGCAACACCGGCACGCTCGGTTAACGTCAACAAATGATAGCGTTGTTGCTTAACATTAAACAAACTTTCCAACGAAGGTGTCGCAGAGCCAAGCACTACCGGCACTTGTTGCTGATGCGCACGCCGCACCAAAATATCACGTGCCGAATAACGCACACCATCCTGCTGCTTATAAGAGGCATCGTGCTCTTCGTCGATAATGCACAACCCTAAGTTCTTAAAAGGGGCAAACACCGCCGAACGCGTTCCTAAAAGAACGGAAACCTCGCCGGTACGTACTGAATGCCACGCACAATGCCGTTGTGAGTCGTTCATTCCGGAATGCAACAGCGCAATCGGTGTTTGTAAATAGCCAGAGAAACGCCCAATCATTTGCGGGGTTAGGCCGATTTCCGGCACTAAAATCAGCACCTGCTTACCTTGCTTAAGCGCAAATTCTGTCATCGCTAAATAGACTTCGGTCTTACCGCTGCCGGTAATGCCTTGCAACAAATAACTGGCAAAGCCACCGCAATCAAGCTTATCTGTAACGGCTTGCACGGCAGCGACTTGCTGAGCGTTGAGTGGATGATGATGCGCGCGCTCTGCCAGTGGCTCTTGCCAACAAGTGCCGGGCAATACCTGTAAGAATTGCTGCTCTAGCCATTGATTCACCATCTTACGCCAACTGCCCGTAATCGCTTTACAGTCTGCTGCGTTCAAAGGCTGTGCAGCCTCTAAAAACGCGGTAGCCAGAGCAAATTGTGCTTTAGCGCGTGCTGGAATCTCGGTCAGTGCCGTTCGCCCTAATGGACTAAGGTGCCAAGTATCCGCTCCCTGCATTTGCGCCGGTTCGCCAGCACGAAGACGCTTTGGCAAAGCGGTAATAATTACCTCACCGAGCGGCGCATGATAGTAGTCTGCAACCCACTGTAAAAAAGCGAAATCCTGAGCGGCAACAATTGGCGCGTCATCGAGCCATGCTTCAATCGGCTTGATTTTATCAAGTGCGTATTCCGCAGCAGCCACCGCGACCACTAAGGCCACCTGCGACTTACTACGAAAAGGAATACGTACTCGACGACCAATCAGCTGTTCTGCCAGCACTCGATCAACCAAACCGACGTTATCCAGATAATCCAATGGCGTCAAAAAGGGGCCGGCAACCGCGACCTTTAAAACACGGTTTTCGCAAGGCGCGCTGGAATTTGTTAAGTTCGTTGTGGTCAAGTGATTGCCTGATATTGAAGAAAATGAATGCGCTTATTGTAAACAAAATTGTCGGCGAAATTGTCCACTCGTAGGAATCGTTGTGGCTTCAGAGTTTGTGCAGACTTGTTGCGAATTTGTTGCAAATTTGTCGACGTCAGTTTGTGGTCTACTACAAGCATCACCCTAATTTAAGCGCAGGAGTAGACCGATGAACATTTTGAAACAGACCTTGTTTTATCGCTTATTGATGTTATTTGGCAGTGTAATGGTTCTGAACGGCTGCGTAGTCCATCATCCGCAACACCAGAGTTATCGAGTCTACCAAATCGAGCCATCGCAATACTACCGCTATTATCCAACGCCCTTGCCGCCAAAAAATGTGCACTACGAACACCAACGTGAAAATCCTCACCACCCAAAATCACGCGAAAAACAGCACGACAAACAACGCACAAACCATCAAGTAAAACCCGATAAAAGCACTTTTACGCCACCTAGCCGCTCTATCCAGGTTGCGCCCAAACCCGTGCTGCATAAAAAACCGACCGTTAAAATTGATACCCCAGATGACAAAAAGAAACGCCGCATGGATCCGCTAAATGCTAAGCTAAATTCACAACAAGAACGCAAAGTGTCCACGCCAAAACCGACTTTGCAACGACCAAACCCAGCTTTCAAACATGAAACTAAGCGCCCTAAACAGCAAGATGCTGCACAGGCGCCATTTGCCCGCTCTTATCGATAGACATCTGGAGGCGTTATGAAAATATTCACTTTACGCAATGGCTTGCTTGCCACTCTTTTAGGCAGCACCTTTTGGTTAAATGGCTGTGTCGTTCAGCACCACACTGTCGTCCAAGCCCCGGCGCCACATCAAGAACGCTATTACAATTATCGTTTTAGCCAGGATGACAATTACCGCCTGTACGACTATTACCATCCGCACTATAAAAGCAAAGATAAATACAAAAAGAAAGGCTACCAGCGCACACCGCCCGGTCACTATAAACGCCCCTATTATTTGCACCAACCACTGCCTGATAAGTTACGTTACCAGCGTTTACCACGTGATATTGAAGCTCGTCTTCCAAGAATACCGGACGACTTAATTCGAGTACGCATAGGCGGCGACATCGTGCTAATTCACCGTAAAACTCGGGTGGTGTACGATATCCTATTCGATTTTTAACCCAATCCAACAAGCACCCACTGCCACGGCTGACAGTGGGTTTTTCCACCCCCCTTATCCTACAATTCGCCCATCCATCGTAAAAATCGCTAAAATAGCCGGCAACAAAGACTTAATAAGATGATTTTTATGGATAATTTTCTACAAACCTATCTCAAGTTCCATCAATTGATACAAGATAAAATTGGGCGCTTTGTCGCATGGAGCGTACTCAGTTTGGTGCTCATTACCGCCCTGGTCGTCGTGTTGCGTTACGGCTTTGACACAGGCTCGATCGCCTTGCAACAGGCGATTACTTACAATCATGCCATTCTCTTTATGCTTGGCATCAGCTATACCTATTTACACGATGAACACGTGCGCGTTGATGTTTTTTACAGTCGCTATAGCCCGGCACGTAAACACTGGATCAATCTACTCGGTTCATTGCTGTTTACCCTACCTGTCACCCTATTTATTTTATGGAGTAGCGCGGAATATGTTAGTAACAGTTGGGCGATTCAAGAAAGCTCTTCGGAATCAGCAGGCATCGGCTATGTCTATCTACTCAAAACCCTAATACCTCTGATGGCGAGTCTTCTCCTGTTGCAAGCACTAGCGATTATCGCTAAAAACAGCTTGGCAATTCGCACCCATCAAAATGACGATGAAACGCCGAAAATACAAGGAGGTAAGCTGTAATGGAATGGTTATCACTGCTGCTATTTGCATTTATTTTTCTATTTTTATTGGCCGGTTTTCCGGTGGCTTTGACGCTTGCCGGCGTGTCGTTATTATTTGCTCTTACCGCAAATTTTTTCGGCGCTTTCGACATGGCCTTCCTACAAAGCATCCCAAACCGTATTTTTGACATTATGAACAACCAAACATTGATAGCAGTACCGCTGTTTGTGTTTATGGGCATTATGCTAGAAAAATCCAAATTGGCGGAAGACCTACTGACCACCATGGACGAGGTGATGCGCGGTATTAAAGGCGGTTTGGGGATTGCGGTCATCATTGTCGGGATGCTGCTCGCCGCCAGCACCGGGATTGTCGGCGCAACCGTGGTCACCATGGGATTATTGGCGCTACCCACCATGCTTAAACAAGGCTACTGCCCAAAACTGGCGAGTGGCACCATCTGTGCAGCCGGCACCCTTGGACAAATTATTCCGCCCTCAATCGTGTTGATTCTATTGGGCGACGTCTTATCCTCGTCCTACCAACAGGCGCAGCTGAACCAAGGAATATTCTCCCCCGAGCCGCTTTCAGTTGGTGACCTGTTTATTGGCGCGCTTCTGCCCGGAATGCTTCTAGTGGTACTTTATATGGGGTATCTATTCTTCCAAGCGATGCGTCATCCAGAAAAAGTTCCGAACCATCTTGGTACCCCGGTCGCTCCGGGCTTAGGGAAACGGGTGATTAAAAGCCTCGTTCCACCACTATTGTTGATTTTACTCGTCCTTGGATCGATTTTAGGCGGCTTTGCCACCCCAACCGAAGCCGCCTCCTTAGGCGCACTGGGCGCGTTATTCCTAGCACTATTTAATCAACAATTAAACCTGGCTACCCTGCAAGCGGTGCTGCAAAACACACTTAAAGTCACCAGTATGATTTTTTTGATTTTCATCGGCGCAGCCTTCTTCTCGCTGGTGTTCCGTGGTCTAGGCGGTGACGATTTAATGCATGACCTGCTCTCCGATTTACCGGGCGGCATCTTTACTGCAATGTTAATTGTCATGGCATTGATGTTCATTCTGGGCTTCTTCCTAGACTTTATCGAAATCACCTATGTGGTCGTGCCAGTAGTCGCGCCGATTCTACTGATGATGGGGGTTGATCCGATTTGGCTGGGCATCATGATTGCAATCAACCTACAAACTGCTTTTTTAACGCCGCCATTTGGCTTTGCGCTCTTCTACCTACGCGGTGTTGCGCCACCAGATTTAAAAACCGCCGATTTATACAAAGGGACAGCCCCCTTTATTGCCATCCAACTCTCAGTCTTGGTCATTCTTGCTATCTGGCCGGAACTGGTCACTTGGTTGCCCAGCGTAATTTATGGTGACTGAACGAGAAAAATTTAGCGTAAAATTGAACTATTTCGTTTAAAAAGGCATTTTCAGATAAAGTAAATTTGCTTTTACCTCAATCACTTAGTACAATCTGCGCCCTGTATTAATGGGGCGTTAGATTTTCTTTATAAGAAACTTTCTAAGCCCGCTGAAAAAACACGCTACGCTAAGTACGTAATCACATTAATACCGAGGCGTTACCGCGCTTTCTCTTGATTTGTCGGTACGCCTCCAAGTATAGAGCCATTTGCTATCTCTCCAATTCGCTTATGCGATGCTGTTTTGCTGCAAAGGTGCTCGTTTTATGAACACAAATTTGCCCCAGAATAGCAAGCTCATGCTCGGCTCACATAATCGACTGCCGAAGCGATGCAGCAGTGCAAAGCGTCTCTGTCTTTGCCTTAGTTTTTCTTTTCCTATTCCGGGCAAGTCTACGATTTAATTCGATAAGGACACCCGATGAGTGACGTCACTTTTAAAGACCTTGGCCTAAAACCAGAAATTCTTACCGCAATTGCCGAAATCGGCTACGAAACGCCAAGCCCGATTCAAGCGCAGGCCATTCCTGCCCTACTTTCTGGTAAAGACATCTTAGGTATGGCACAAACTGGTACTGGAAAAACTGCGGCTTTTGCCCTACCAGCACTGAGCAACGCAGATACCAGCCAGAAAAACCCACAAGTATTAGTGCTTGCCCCAACGCGCGAATTGGCGATTCAGGTATCTGAAGCTTTCCAAACATTCGCGCACCACATGAAAGGCTTCCACGTTCTACCCATCTACGGTGGTTCGGATTACGGCTCACAAATCCGCGCACTAAAACGCGGTGTGCAAGTGGTTGTTGGTACGCCAGGTCGTGTTATGGATCATATGCGTAAAGGCACGCTAAAACTGGACGATCTAAAACTGTTGGTTTTGGATGAAGCCGATGAAATGCTCCGTATGGGCTTCATCGATGACGTTGAGTGGGTGCTTGAACACACGCCAGATACACGTCAAATTGCGCTTTTCTCAGCCACGATGCCAAACGAAATCCACCGTATTGCCAGCAACTACCTGAACGATCCGATTGAAGTCATCATCAAGCAAAAAACAGCGACGGCCATCACGATTGCACAAAAATTCTTACTGGTCAGCGGAGGGCACAAACTTGATGCGCTAACTCGTATCTTAGAAGCAGAGTCTTCCGAAATTGACGGCATGATTATCTTCGTGCGCACCAAAAATGCCACCATTGACTTGGCCGAAAAACTGGAAGCGCGCGGTTACTCAGCCGCCGCACTGAATGGCGATATTGCTCAGAATCAACGTGAACGCATTGTTGACCAATTGAAAACCGGCAAACTGGATATTTTAGTCGCAACCGACGTCGTTGCTCGTGGTCTTGATGTTCCACGTATCAGCCATGTTGTTAACTTTGATATCCCGCAAGATAACGAATCCTACGTGCACCGTATCGGTCGTACTGGTCGTGCTGGTCGCTCCGGTACTGCGATACTGTTTGTTACACCGCGCGAGCGCCGTTTACTGAAATCGATTGAACGCACTACCAAACAATTAGTTGACGAAATGCACTTACCGTCAGCGCAAACCATTAACGACACTCGCGTAGATCGTTTCAAAACGCGTATTGTTGAAGCGCTTGGTCAAGATGATTTAAGCTTCTACCAAAACCTAATCGAACAAGTTGAAAACGAGCAAAACGTTCCGGCCGCTGAAATTGCTGCCGCGCTTGCACGTATGATGCAAGGCGACGTGCCTTTCTTTATCGAAGACAAGCCTGTGCGTGAAGTTTCGACTCGTGAGCGAAGCGGTGGCGACCGTGGATTTGAGCGTGACGACCGTCGTGGCGATCGCAACAACCGTGGCGACCGTGGTGAACGTCGCGATAACCGTGACGGTGGTGCGGAACGTAAACCACGCCGTCAAAGCAGCGCGCCGGATGAAGGCATGAGCCGTTACCGTATCGAAGTCGGCCGCTCACACGGCGTTCGTCCAGGTAATATCGTGGGTTGTATTGCTAACGAAGCGAATATCGACAGCGAATTTATCCGTCAGCTAACCATCGAAGACAGTTATTCAATGGTTGACCTTCCGGAAAAGATGTCGAAAGATGCCCTTGCTGATTTGAAAAAAGCGTGGGTATGTGGACAACAACTAAAAATTTCCGAAGTAAAATCACAAGGGACTGAACGCGTGCGTTTAAGCCGTCACAGTAATAAAGACGCTAAACCAAATCCTGCTGCACCACGTGCGCGCAGAAAGCCTCGCGATTAATATCTCGCTAAGCGAACAAAACACGTAAAAATGAAAGCAGCCGCAGTTTCGACTCGGCTGCTTTTTTTTGTCCCACAAAAAACACCCCGCCAGAAGAACCTCCCATCCCTGCATAACAAGCCAGACAAGGCTTTACCCGTATACAAACTAGGGTAGAATAACCCCTCTATAGACATGGCATTGCTTGAATACGCAACCCATCAAACGCAATTTAAATCCTAGGATAGGCGATCGCTAAATGGTTAGCTCGCAACCAAATGAAATACGCTTCTGCCCTCAATTTTAGTGAGCCTTTATCATGAAAATGCTTAAGCTTCGGCATTCGCTACACATGACGTTGTTATTCATACTGTTATTCAACGGCTTAGCACACGCCCAACAGACACCACCCAGTCTGAATATGGCGCTGTTTCCATATGCCACGCCCCCCCATCTAATTCAGGCTCATCAACCACTGAAAACGCATTTTTCAGATGTTCTGCAAACTCCGATACATTTTATTAGCGCCCCTAATTTTGCCCGCTTCAGTGCCGGCATTCGTGCCGAAACCTACGATATTATACTTGCGGCACCGCACATGGGCAGGCTAGCGGAATTGAGCGGACAATACGAATGGCTTGGCTTTACTCGCAACCAATCTTATGCGGTCATTGTCACCAATCAAGCACACCCGGCAAAACGCCTGCAAGACTTTACCGGACAACAAATTATTCTGCCGCCACGTACGGCCATCGTAAACTACTTAAGCCGCCAAGCCTTAATTCGAGCGGGATTGCGCCCCGGCATTGACATTGACATTATCGAAACCAATTCACATCAAAGCGCCATGCTGGCGGTCATTAATGGAATTTACCCGTTGGCCGGCTTTGGCAAACCCATTTGGGAAAACGGCAAACTTGCCGGCAAGGACACTTTAATCAAGCTGTTCCAATCAGAATACATTCCGGGCTTTGCCCTCATGGCGCATAAACGCCTTGGCAAAGAAAAAATCACTCTGTTACGACACGCCTTCCTCACCTTTGATACGACCGCTGCTGGGAAAGGTTATTTTAGCGCGCAAGGTTTACAAGGCGGACGCCCACAAACACCACAGGACATGCCGCAACTGGATGCCTTTTTGAATGAATTAGGAATGCTTAATCCAGAGCACCGCAAGGAACAAGTGGAATGAGAAGGTTTTCCGGATTATCCAACCGAATCAATATGGCGATTAGCGGCAGCTTATTGCTGCTGCTCTTACTGTTAATCATGAATATTAACGACTCCATCAGCCATTTTTCTGAAAAAGAAAAGCACAATATTCATCAACAATTTTCTGAGTTTCTCAACATCTCACTGGCTCCCCTAGTTTTCACACAAGACTACGCTAACCTTAATTCGCAGCTCGCCCAAATCGCGGCCAATCATCCGGAATTAAGCTCGATTGAGGTGCGTGACGCGGCGCTCAATCTCGTCGCAGCTCAACACCAGATAACGGAAAAACAGGCCGACAGCAAAAGCTTTAACGACAAGGTATCTCTCATTATCGCCGGCGAAACGGTTGGTACAATTGACTACCAACTCAGTTTTAAACAATACGCCGTCCTCAAAAAAGAGCTGCGCGAAGAAATGATCGTGCTCACCACCCTAGCGATTATACTCACCATCCTGCTAACCAGTTTATTGATGAATTTACTCACCAAAGAACTGCATCAACTTAAAGCAGCAAGCCAAAAGATGCTTCGCGGCGACTATCAAACCCCGGTGCCCAAATTGGGTGAAAACGAGATCGGCATCCTCGGCCAAAGTTTTGAGGCCTTACGCCAATCGATTGAACAACGCAGCCTCCTTGTCGAACTGGAACAAAACCGCCTGCATTCTCTGCTCGACACCATGAATGTCGGTATCTTATTTGAAAACGCCGACAAAATGATTGAATACCATAATCAGCAGTTTTTTGAAATCTGGTGCCTAAACCCAGAAACGCCAATTTATCAGAAATCGCGCGAAAGCATTATTGAACACGCCCCCGTGCACGTGGTCGCGCATCAAGAACTTAACGTGAATCGTTCTGGCGAACAGCGTTCTGAATGCACCCTGTCAGATGGACGAACCATCTTACAGTCGCATATGCTCGTGAAACAAAACCATTCCGGCAACGGTCATCTGTGGGTGTTTGAAGACATTACTCAACAGAAAAAAATGGAAAATGACCTAATTCAGATGGCCAATTATGACCCGCTGACCGGCCTAAATAATCGACACGGTTTTGAACCTCAACTCCTAAGCATGGCAGCGCATGCCAAACGCCGCAATCAATTGCTGGCACTGCTGTTTTTCGATCTCGATGAATTTAAATTAATTAACGATAATTTTGGACACGCTCGCGGAGACCTAGCACTGATTGCTGTCGCCAATACCATGCGCTCCTTAAAGCGCCAAGATGAATGGCTGTTCCGTCTGGGCGGCGATGAATTTGCGCTGCTATCAATTGTGAACGATCAAAACGAAGCGGAACAACTGGCGCAGCGCATCATCAACGCCTTAGCAAACAGTCACCACGACTTTGGCACACAACAGATTCGCCTAACCACCAGCATCGGCATCTCTTTCTATCCGCACTTAAGTAGCGATCCGAGAATGTTACCGTCACACGCGGATATCGCCATGTATCACGCCAAAGCCAAGGGCAAAAATACGTTTGCCATCTATAATCCAAACGACACTCGCTTGGATCAAGAAATAGCGCGTTTAACTTGGACAGAAGCGATTGAAAGCGCGTTGGAAAATGAACGCTTTGAGCTTCATTTTCAGGGGATTTACGACTGCGCCACACAACAGATTCATCATTTAGAAGTACTGATTCGCTTGCAAGACAAGCACACTAACAAGTTAATTTATCCGAACGAATTTATCCCAATTGCCGAGAAGAACGGACAGATTATTCTCATCGACCGTTACGTGATTACACATAGCATCGCAATGTTGGCAGGACATCCTGATATGCCAGATATTGCCATCAACTTATCTGGTCGCTCATTTGCGGACGCTTCCTTGCCTGATTTTATCAAAGCCACAGTGGCGCATTATCAAGTCGCACCGCAACGCATCCAGTTTGAGCTAACCGAAACCGAAACCGTTGCGGATATTCAAGACGCCATCACCTTTATCAATGCCCTGCATGACATCGGCTGCGTACTTTGCTTGGATGATTTTGGCACCGGCTTCGCCTCTTTTGCCTACCTGAAACATCTAAAAGTAGATGTGTTAAAAATCGACGGCACTTTTATTCGGAACTTGGATAGCTCCCGTGAAAACCGTCTATTTGTGGAGAGTATGGTGATGGTCGCGAAAGGCTTAGGCAAGCGTACCATCGCTGAATTTATCGAAACCCCTGCTACGCTGCGGGCTTGCTATGATTTGGGCATCGACATGGGGCAAGGCTATTATTTGGATAAACCCCAAGCTAAGCATCCAGCAATCTATGACTCAAAACCAGTGTAATCAGCCAGCAAGCTCTCTTTCAGGCGTCTGGGAAGTTGCTTGATCGCATATTCGCGCTGACAAGCGGTTTGCCGATTAGAACACGCTTCTTGATAGACCAATCGGCACGGACGACGCATTTGGGTATAGCGCGCGCCCCCTTTGAGCTCACCATTATGTTGCCTCAGTCGACGCGACAAATTATTGGTCACCCCACAATACAAGGTATTATCGGCGCAACGCAGTAAATATACCTGCCAACTTGCTGTTGTTGAACTAAACTTGGTCACCCGTTCGCAACCAATGCCCTGACTTACCGCCTTTCTTTTCCAACAACTGCACCTGGTCAATCACCATGCCTTTATCAACCGCTTTGCACATATCATAGAGTGTTAGTGCGGCAGCCGTTGCGGCGGTTAAGGCTTCCATCTCAACACCGGTCTGGCCGACCAATTTACAGATAGCGATAATTTCCACCGAGTTATTCTCGAAATTTGGCGTCAGTTCCACTTTTACCGAGGTCAATAATAACGGATGGCACATCGGGATAATATCTGGCGTACGTTTCGCCGCCATAATGCCGGCAATACGCGCCGTTGCCAGTACATCACCTTTTTTATGCTTTCCTTGGGCAATCATCGCTAAGGTTTGCGGCAACATATTAATCACTGCCATCGCCCGCGCTTCACGCTCGGTATGATCTTTTGCGCTGACATCAACCATACGCGCCTGCCCTTTTTCATCCAAGTGAGTTAGTTCATTCGCCATTTAAAATTCTCCTTAACGTAATTCAATGCACTTATACGCATTAAATGCAGATTTTTCAGTTTAAATTCATTTTGTTTGCCGATAATGCCTACCGCACAAAGGAGAAAAACCATGCAAACAATAAAAAAAATTGCGATCACAACCGCTATCACCGCACTGTTCGCCAGCACGGCTTTTGCCGGCAATGGCTCAGGACAACAACACCAATATAAAGGCTCTAACAGCCAGTCAGCCGACCACAGCGGGAGCGGCGAACAGAAAAAACATCAATATAAAGGCTCAAAAGAAGGTAATGGCGATAAAACCATGGCTCAGACTCAGACCCGTACTCAAACGCAAACCATGACGAGAGAGCCGATACCCTACGCTAACTAATAAACCCAAAAGAAATAAACACAGCAAAGCCGCAGTAAACGCCATTACTGCGGCTTTGTTCGTTAAGGCTTAGCTCAATTCTTATACAAACGTACTGAACGGATAGAAAGCGACCTTATCACCTTTAGCTATCGTGGTATCTTCCGGGATCACCACAAAGCCTTCCGCCCAAGAAGCGGACATCAACACACCAGAGCCTTGCTGCGGATAAATTTCGATGACCGACTCTTGTCGCTTGTTGGTAATGCGTGCACGCAAAAAATCGCGACGAAAATTGGCTTTCGGCCAATCAAAATCGGCGGCCAACCAAATCGGATTGGTTTTGATTTGGCTAGCCCCTTGCATTTTCATTAAATACGGACGCGCAAACAATTTGAAGGTGGCAAACGCCGACACCGGATTGCCCGGCAAGCCGAAGAAAGGAATCGTGCCTTTTTGCGCTTTAATCTTGCCGTACGCCAGCGGTTTACCCGGTTTCATCTTCACCTTCCAAGTGTAAAGGCTACCCAACTGCTCAATCGCCGGTTTGATATGATCTTCTTCACCCACCGAAACACCACCGGTGGTCATCACTACATCCGCTTGCTCAGCCGCTTTGGCAATCGCATCAACGGTGGCTTCCAACGTATCTTCCACCCGACCTAGGTCAATCAGTTCAAAACCAAGCTGCGGAATCAAGCCGCTGAGGGTATAGCGATTGGCGTTATAAATCTTACCTTCTTGCGGTGCTTCGCCCGGCTCCAACAACTCATCGCCCGTGGTAAAAGTGGCGATTTTCAGCGGCTGATAAACCTTAATTGCACCAATGCCGATCGAGCTGACTAAACCTAATTCCTGCGGACGCAGACGCGTACCGGCTTTGAGAATGGTTTGTCCGACTTGAATGTCTTCGCCTTTCTTACGGATATTCTCGTTCGGATTGGCTTTGACTTTTATGCGAATTTGACCATCCACCTCTTCGGTGTCTTCCTGCATCACCACCTGATTGGCTCCCGGCGGAATCGGCGCGCCGGTAAAGATACGAGCAACGGTACCGTTTTCTAACTCCGTTCCCACTGCGCCGGCGGCGATACGCTGGCTGACAGGAAAAGTATCGGCATGCTCCAAATCAAAACTGTGTAAGGCGTAACCATCCATCTGACTGTTATCATGCGGCGGCACATTCACGCTAGAAACGATATCTTCTGCCAAAATGCGGTACAGACCATCGGCAACATTGATGGTTTCAGTTTTGGTCGTCACCTGCACGTCATTCAGCAAGGCATAAAGTGTTTCATCAAAAGTTTTCATGGTTTAACTCGATTGACTTGGTTTAATTTGATTATCAAAAATGAGTATTTTGCTCGAACTTGAATTGGCTGGCGAGCAACGGAGTCTATCTGCGAATACATGAGTAGCGGAGCCCGCTATCCAACAAAAAAGTCACGTAAAAAGGCCATTATTTAGCCCAGCGCGACTCCGCCTCTTTATCCGACACTCTCGCATCCACCCAACGCTCAGAGCCATCCGGCAGGGTTTCTTTTTTCCAGAAAGGGGCGTTGGTTTTTAGGTAGTCCATAATAAAGTGCGCCGCATGGAACGCATTTTCACGGTGACGACTGGCAACGGCCACCATCACAATCTGATCACACGGATACATTTTACCGATACGGTGGATGATATGACTGGCTTCGAGATGCCAACGCTGATGCGCTTCCAAACGGATTTTTTCCAGCGCTTTTTCAGTCATCCCAGGATAGTGTTCCAATTCCAGAATGGACACTTCGTCGCCTTCGTTAATATCGCGTACCGTGCCGACAAAGGTCACCACCGCACCGATATCTTTATGGCCGGCACGCAAATTTGCCGCTTCGGTGGTTAAGTCAAAATCCTCTTCACAAATTCGAATGTGGGGAAACATCGGTTCTGGATTCGTCACCAATTAGCCTCCTGTTACTGGAGGGAAGAAAGCCACCTCATCACCGGCTTTAATCGCCGTGCTGCGATTAGCGACATCGTGATTAACCGCGATTTGCAGGTTCTGATTATGCAATAAAGCTTGCTGCCACGCTTCACCACGTTCAGCCAATGCTTTTAGTAGACATTCAACGGTGTTGTAATCAGCTGGCATTTGCTCTTGCGCTTGGCCTAATACTTCACGGAAACTGGCAAAATACAGAATATTTAACATCTTCTTATCCTCGTTAATTTGCTGGCTTAACCGCCAAGCTGAACCATTTGTCTGAATTCGATATTGTGAACGTTTTCTCTAAAGAAATGACGTTCTGGTTTTTTGGCGATGGCCGCGATGATGATTTGTTCTAATTCCTCATCGCTGACGCCGTCGCGTAATGGACTACGCAAATCGACCGAATCTTCTTGCCCAAGACACAAAGCCAAGACCCCGCGAGCGGTTAGACGCACACGATTACAGGTATCGCAAAAGTGGTTAGAGACGGCAGAGATGACACCAATACGGGCATTGGTTCCAGCAATATGAAAATTTCTTGCCGGACCGGCATCGGAACGGTCTGTTGATGGAAGCAAATCGGCACCGACATGGGCTTTGATGCGTTTCAAAATCTTCTCGGCAGCATAATGCTGATCCATCATCGATACGCCGGCAGGACCAATAGGCATAGTTTCAATAAAACGCACTTCAACGCCTTTCTCAATACCGTAATCGACCATCGCTTCGATTTCGTCGTCGTTAGTGCCTTTCATCACCACCATATTGAATTTCACCGGCTTCATGCCGACTTCCAATGCTTTATCAACGCCAGCAAGCACCTTTTCCAAATCACCACCGCGCGTGATGTTTTTAAAGCGCTGCGGACGAAGTGAGTCAATCGAGATATTACAGCGGTTGACGCCTGCCTTAACTAAAGCTTCCGCTTCGCGGTCAAGATAATGCGCATTGGTGGATAAGGCGATGTCTTCCAACCCCTCGTATGGCTTAATCATTTCCACGAGTTCATGCAAACGCTTACGAACCAAGGGCTCTCCACCCGTTAAACGAATTTTGCTCACGCCTAACTTAGTAAAGACTTTAATGATTCGCGCTAATTCTTCATAAGACAAGTACTCTTTATGATGACCATCAGGATGCACGCCTTGCTCCGGCATACAGTAACCACAACGGTAGTTACATAAGTCGGTGACGGAAACACGCACATATTCAATTTTTCGGTTAAATGGGTCAATCAACTCATTACGCATAATTATTTGCTCTAGTTAGCCCGGTTTACGTTGATAAAGCATTATCGCCTCGTGGGTATAACGCATTGTAAAGAACTTTTAAACAAAATCAACAAGACATAAGTTTTTTCTAATTTATATTATTAATCAATGTATTAGGAAGGATTAAAGAGGGTCCAGAAAACATCAGGGATCCAGGCTACATATGGGGAAATATGACAAAAGAATGGAATTTGCTGTGACTAAGCTATTTTGACTCGCATTCTAAAAAGCAAAAAGCCCGACACTGAAAACAGTATCGGGCTTTTCTAGTCGTCTTTTTGACTCTCTTAAGAGCGAAATTTTTGAAATCAAGGCGGGAAACATGAGCCTAAATTAACTAGGTAATTGTTTCCCAACAAAGAGATCACAAAAAATAGCGACCTCTTAAGTTGTCAAAAATTACATGCCTGAGTGACCTACACCTGGCGGATCTTCATGCATACGTTGTGGAACGTTATACTGAGGCGTACCGTCTGGTAGCAAACGAGCTTGTTTGTAGTTGTTGATATTACCTTTACCATCACCTACTTGCTCATCCGCACAGTTTTCCATACAACGAGCGTTGTGAATGACTGGACGGTGGTCACAGAAGAAGTTACCTTGGTTTTTCATGAACTTATTGCTTTTCATCATCAGTTCAGAATTATAGAAGGTATCGCCATCTAACTCAGTACCTTCCGCATCAATCGGAATGTAGTTAGATTGCATGATGTAACCTGTAATGCCTAGGTAACCAGCATCCCCGATAAACGGAGCGTTTGGTGTCCAGAAAGGCATAGTACGACGAATGTAGTCGAAGAAAGTTACTGCATACGGCCAGTAGTTACCAACTGTTTTCATCGGTGCTGGATCGTCGAATGAAGAAGTGATTAGAGACTCTTCTACCGCTAGAGCTAGGTAACCTTTCGCACCTTCACCAAACTCACCGTGACACATACCACAGAACTGAACGTAAACTTTTGCACCTTCATCAACGGTCATACCGACAGAAGGATCTGGAAGACCTTTACCGTCACCGTCAACAACGATGTTCCATTTCGCTAGCGCTGTTTCTGCGATAGGCGTACCGAAACCACGCGCAACGAAGTTTGCATCGTTGGTGTAGTTCGCCGCAACAGCATCATGTACTTCTACGAAAGCCGCAGGAATCTTACACTGTGCGTTACCGTGGTTACCGCCATCAATGCTGTCATCCACTTCAAAAGAGTAAGGGTTCGCTGGATCAAGCTTACCAGCAAGACCTTCACGTCCGTGAGCGGCATCTTTACCAAGAATCGCTTCGATGACTGCTGAGTCTAGGTATTTACCGTCTGCATCACGAATGATTTGTGCATAGTTTGCAGCGTATTTACCATCGATTTTTGCACCAGAAGCCGCAGGTGCGTCTGAACCACCAGACATAGCCATGGCAGAACCGGCAAAAAGAGTCGCAACAGATGCTGCAACTAAAGTTTTCTTAGTACTGAACATTTTCAATCATGCCTCCGCTCTTACCGTTTTCCCATGCGTGTACGCGCCATGTAACCATAGCTGTACGGTGATAAACGTTGTTCGTACCTTCCAACTGACGCATTTGCGGCATTGGAGGCTGTACGTAACCGGTTTCATCAGTAACACGGCTCATTAGGAATGCTTCAGAACCATCCCATTCCCATTCAATCTCGAAACGCGTCCAAGCTTTGTCTAAAACAGGAGAAGTGAAGTGTGCTTCTTTCCAGTTTTTACCACCGTCGAAAGAGATATCAACGTGAGAAACTTTACCGCGACCAGACCATGCTAGACCACGAATATAGTATTTACCTGGGCCTTCCATTTTAAAGTCTGGAGAAGGGTAAGTAATTACTGAGTTTGGCTCCATGTACCATGAGAAACGCTGTGCAGTACCATCAGGCATAAGCTCGGTGTACTTAGACGTCTCTTCACGGTGCTGTGCAGGTACATCGTGTACTTGAATACGACGTAGATATTTAATCCACATGTTCGCTTCACAACCAGGAACAACTAGACGGATTGGGTAACCTTGTTCACGACGTAGAGCTTCACCATTTTGCGCGTAAGCAACAAAACAGTCATCCATCGCGATATCTAATGGGATAGAACGAGTTAGACCCGCAGCATCCGCACCTTCAGGAATAATCCATTTACCTTCTGGCTTGATACCCGCTTCTTTCAATAGGTCAGATAGACGTACACCTGTGTATTCAACACAAGACATCATACCGTGAGTCCACTGAACTGAGTTCAACTGAACCCCTTTCCATTCCATCGCGCCGTTTGCAGGACATTCCACGAAGTGGATACGAGAAATTGAAGGGAAGCGTTTTAGGTCGTCCATCGTGAAAATCAAAGGACGCTCAACCAAACCGTGAATGACCAAACGGTGCTCTTCAGGGTTGATTGTTGGAACACCACCGTGGAAACGCTCGAAGTGAAGACCGTTTGGAGTGATGATACCGTGTAGGCTTTGAATCGGTGTCATGGTAATTGACGCCATTGAGTCAGGCGTTAGCCACTCAAGGGTACGACGTTGCACTTCTTTTTCAAAAGGAGAAGGCATACCATAAGGATACTTACGAACACCGAAACCTAAAGACTTACGCGCAGCGCCGTCTTGTAGTACTTCAGTCAGTTCTTCTTTACCGGCGTAAGGTGCAACCGCTTTCTTAGGGTCATATACAGCACCCTCTGCTGCGCTAGCTGCATTAGTGAACATCACACCACCAGCTACAGCCGCCGTGCCTTTAAGAAAGGCGCGACGACCTTGGTTGCGAGATTCTTCAGTCTGAACTGCAACCTTTTCTACGATTTTATCTGTCATTTATTGCTCCTTGAAGGTGTAACTGCTTGCGAACAGCACAACCCCAAATTCAAGAGTTAAATAATTATTTTTAGCCTAAACGAGCGACCATTTCGGCAATTACAGTTATTGCTGGGCGATTATATTAAAATTTATCCACAATGACTGCAAGTCTTAGGTGACGAAAAATTAGGACTCTCTTATATAAATTTTTTATGACGTTGACCCCCTTAATCTATCTGCTTAATTTTATTAGAAAAAAACACATCATATAGTAGGTAGATTATCTCGCGAACAGATTGGCCCCGATTTTGGATTTTCGATATCTTCAGCCACTTGCGCTAAAAATTGCTGTAACTCATCAATACTCAATACCGAAAGAATCTTATTCATAATTTGTGGGTGGATGGCGATAGTCGTATATTCACCAGATTGCAATTTGACCTGCACACCACAAGCGTCAGCCAAAGCGCCATCGGGGTCATTGCCGTCAATTTCCGCCGCCTGCTCACCAAAAAACAGTTCATCGTAGTAAGCCTCCAACTGCGCAGTCTGTTCTTCAGTTGCTTCTTCTTGCAAATTAACATTAAAAACCGCATCGCCGCCAGACGGCGAATCTTCTACCGTCAACGCCACCAACAACCCTAAATCATTACAAAATTGCCAGTAGCGCTGCGCCAGTGACTCACTAAAAAAAGTAAATTGAGCCTGTTCCATAAAAGCGTCTCCTTATATCCACCTGGCAATTATATGTATATTGACGCACATTGGCTTTTGAAATTTAGCAAGCCCGCGAGTATTATGCTTAGCACCTAAACCCCTTTATCCTATGAGGTTCTGATGCTCAACCGCCAATTCCCAATTACCCGTATGCGCCGTATGCGCAAAGATGATTTTTCACGCCGTTTAATGCGCGAAACCACACTCAGCGCCGACGACTTAATCCTGCCAATGTTCGTGATTGAAGGCCACAACCTGCGCGAGCCAGTGCTTTCGATGCCAGGCGTGGAACGCTTATCAATTGATTTATTAGTGGCGGAAGCCAAAGAAATTTACCAACTCGGCATTCCCATGATTGCCATTTTCCCGGTTACTCCGCCAGAAGCCAAATCGCTGGAAGCAGAAGAAGCCTACAATCCTGATGGCTTAGCACAAAGAGCCATCCGTGCAGTCAAAGCCGCCGTACCAGAATTAGGCATTATGACCGATGTGGCACTGGATCCATTCACTACGCATGGTCAAGACGGTATTATCGATGAAAACGGCTATGTACTGAATGACGACACTATTGACGTACTGATGCAACAAGCCCTTTCACACGCCGAAGCCGGTGCGGATGTGATTGGGCCCTCCGATATGATGGACGGGCGCATTGTCGAAATCCGTGAATTGCTGGAAGACCACGGACATATCAACACACGCATCATGGCCTACTCGGCAAAATACGCATCCAGCTTCTATGGCCCATTCCGTGATGCCGTTGGCTCGGCGGGTAATTTAGGCAAAGGCAACAAACACACCTACCAAATGGATCCAGGCAATCGCAACGAAGCCCTTCACGAAGTCGCTCTGGATTTAAATGAAGGCGCGGATATGGTCATGGTCAAACCTGGCATTCCGTATTTGGATATCGTGCGCGACATAAAAAATGAATTCAAAGCACCGACATATGTGTATCACGTCAGCGGCGAGTATGCGATGCTCAAAGCGGCAGCAGAAAAAGGCTGGATTGACGAAAAGGCGGTCGTATTGGAAACGCTGTTAAGCTGCAAACGCGCAGGGGCGGACGGAATTTTAACCTATTACGCCAAGCTAGCAGCAACGTGGCTAAAAACCGCTCAATAAATAAGTAACCTCACTTTTGCGCGCCTGCTGACAATCTTAGAAACACACAGGCGCGCGATACCCATCATCAAACAGATCAAATCTTCATACAAATAACCGTTGCGTCACAAGATAAATCCACGATAATAAGTTTTTTATCACTGTAAATAAAATTTACCTATTTAAGCATCTGATTATAAAATGAAGCCTCTTCTCTTTTTTACCCTATGCCTGCTTGTGACCTGGCTACCCAACAGTCACGCCACAAGCGACATAACCGATCCCAGCAAAAACCCTTTTAGCATCGGTGTCGGATTTGGTGGTGTAGAAGGACTGATCTTTGAAGGCAGTATGCGGTTGCATCGCAACGTCAATCTTCGACTGCAACACGCACAAGGGCTGGAGTATGAAAAATACGAACGGTATCTCAGCTACGATTATCACTACTACACTGACGGCAGCATGACCTCGCTTACTGCCGATTTCCACCCTTTCGACAACGGCTTCTTCCTATCCACCGGCTATGTGCTCAACCGCTTCAAAATCAAAGGCGACTCGGAAATCCCTCAAGGCTCGCGGCAAAGTCTAGGCTCACTAAATGTACTCGGCATTCCATTGATTTCCGCTACCGCCACCGCAACTGATGACATCACCCTTGACGCCAAAATTCGCTGGCGGGAACACGGCCCCCGACTCTCCACCGGCTGGCTCTTCGATGTTGACCGCCATTTTTTAATCCGGTTTGAAATTGGCGCCCTATTCTTTGGCGACCCAACACTGATTCTCGTTACCGATGGCGAAGTCGACGGCACCGACATTAATCAAATCGACGTCGTCAATGAAGAACGCAGCGAACAAATCGACAGCTTTGACAAAAAAGCCGGTAAATACGATGTATTACCAATTTTCAACTTTGGAATGAACTACCGTTTTTAGTTTTTCTTCAAGTTTACGCTAAGAAAACACAGGTGAGCTCAGAAGCAAATTCCTCCAGGAACCCAAAATACTTCGCATATCTATTCCGCAAATTCAGTCAATGAAAAACGAAGTTCACTTTCCGCTCCTTTTCAAAAGGCCAAATGCTCATCGCTTAACGAATCAAGCTTGTTCTCTGTTTGCGTAAATCTCTTTGACTGATTGATGACAAGGCTCGCGTTATTTGTATGCGCCCTTTAGAATGACTTGTTTAAAAATTCATCTAAAACGAGAGCATCATGACAGATAAATATGCAGTGGTTGGCTATCCGATAGGCCATTCCAAATCTCCTTTAATTCATCGTTTGTTTGCTGAACAGACGGGACAAGATATGTGTTATGAAGCGATTTTGATTGATAATGAAGAGACCACTTTTCGCTGGAGCATGGCAGATTTAAAACAGCGTGGTTACAAGGGCATTAATATCACAGTGCCTTTTAAGCTAGATGCGTTTGAGTATGCAGACAGCAAATCCAGTCGCGCAGAGAGCGCGCATGCCATTAACACTTTTGTATTCAATGAGGACGGTTCAACCACCGGCGACAATACCGACGGCATCGGTTTAGTGAATGATATTGAAATCAATGGCCGACGTTCATTTAAGGATCAACGCATTTTGATTCTCGGTGCCGGTGGTGCTGTGCAAGGTATTATGGAGCCGCTTCTAGAAAAACAGCCGGCCTCTGTGCATATTGCCAACAGAACAGCTAAACGCGCAGAAGTTTTAGGACAACGCTTTGAAACTGATATTCCGGTAACGGGTAGTGGTTGGGACGATATTCCAGTGACAGAAGGCTATGACATTATTATTAACGGTACTTCTGCCAGTTTAGATAACAAGTTACCGCCAGTTTCTGAAGCCGTAATCAAAGCTAACAGTTTGGTATACGACATGATGTATGGCGCTGAACCGACTATTTTTATGAATTGGGCTAAGCAACATCAACCGAATTGCACGGTAATGGATGGATTAGGAATGCTTGTTGGACAAGCAGCCGAAGCGTTCTATTTATGGCGCGGCGTGAAACCCAAAACCGCTCCGGTCATTGCTGAAGTGCGTAAGCTGATGAGTCAAGAAAGTTAATTTCATTTTTTTCAGCAATAAAAAACGGCAGTCCTGAACATTCAGAACTGCCGTTTTTGATTTAGAGCTTACATAAAGTAAGCCGCATTATTGAAAGCGATTATTTCAAATCAAAACGATCGTTATTCATCACTTTCACCCAAGCATTAACGAAGTCATTCACAAACTTCTCTTGGTTGTCGTCTTGTGCGTAGACTTCCGCGTAAGAACGTAGGATCGAGTTTGAACCAAATACCAAGTCAACACGCGTTGCGGTAAATTTAGTCGCCCCCGTTTTACGATCGTTAATATCGTAAGAGTTCTTACCGGTTGGCTTCCAAGTGTAATCCATCGACGTTAAGTTGACGAAGAAGTCATTGCTTAGCACGCCTTCACGATCAGTAAAGACACCATGCTTAGAACCACCGTGGTTAGTACCTAGCACACGCATACCACCAATCAACGCGGTCATTTCCGGCGCAGTCAGACCGAGCAATTGCGCGCGGTCTAGCAACATTTCTTCCGGCTGAACTACATAATCGTCTTTCAACCAGTTACGGAAACCGTCGTGAACCGGCTCAAGATATGAGAATGAATCCACGTCGGTCATCTCTTGGGTCGCATCACCACGACCGGCTGCGAATGGAACCGTGACATTTACACCGGCATCTTGCGCAGCTTTCTCAACCGCAGCTGAACCGCCAAGAACAATCAGGTCTGCCATGCTGACCGGCTTCGATAGACCTGCTTGAACACTTTCTAGTGCGCTCAATACCGATTGTAGACGCGCAGGCTCATTGCCTTCCCAATCTTTCTGCGGAGCAAGACGGATGCGAGCACCGTTAGCACCACCACGCATATCCGACCCACGGAAAGTACGAGCGCTATCCCAAGCGGTCGCAATCAAGTCTGCTGAGCTGACACCTGAAGCCAAGATTTTCGCTTTAATATCAGCCACTTCGGCATCATCTAAAGTGTAATCTACTGCAGGAACCACATCTTGCCAGATTAGATCTTCTTGCGGCACGTCCGCGCCTAGATAACGTGCTTTCGGTCCTAAATCACGGTGCGTTAGTTTGAACCAAGCGCGCGCAAACACTTCTGAGAAGTAATCTGGATTTTCATAGAATTTCTTCGAAATTTCACGGTAAATCGGATCTTTCACCATCGCCATATCGGCATCGGTCATAATCGGGTTATAACGAATCGACGGATCTTCAACATCAACTGGCTTGTCTTCTTCTTTAATATTAATTGGCTCCCACTGCCACGCACCTGCCGGAGATTTTTTCAGTTCCCAGTCATAGTTGAATAGCAAATAGAAGTAACCGTTATCCCACTGTGTCGGATTGGTTGTCCAAGCCCCTTCGATACCAGAAGAAACCGTGTCACGGCCGATACCGCGGGTCTTATGGTTATTCCAGCCCAACCCTTGCTCTTCGATATCCGCACTTTCAGGGTCTGCACCGAGGTTTGCCGCATTGCCGTTACCGTGACATTTACCAACGGTGTGACCACCGGCAGTCAAGGCAACCGTCTCTTCATCGTTCATCGCCATACGCTCGAAAGTCACACGAACGTCCTGCGCAGTTTTTAGCGGATCAGGATTTCCGTCGACCCCTTCAGGGTTAACATAGATCAGCCCCATCATTACCGCGGCAAGTGGGTTTTCCAAATCACGCTCACCGGAATAACGGCTTCCGGCACCACCGGAAGGCTGCAGCCAGTTTTTCTCAGACCCCCAATAAATATCTTTCTCAGGATGCCAGATATCCTCACGACCACCAGCAAAACCGAACGTTTTTAAACCCATGTCTTCATATGCCATGTTACCGGCTAGAATCATCAAATCCGCCCAAGAAAGTTTGTTACCGTATTTCTTTTTAATCGGCCAAAGTAGGCGACGCGCCTTATCCAAGTTAACGTTGTCCGGCCAAGAGTTTAGTGGAGCGAAGCGTTGATTACCGGTACCGGCGCCGCCGCGTCCATCCGCAACACGATATGAACCGGCCGAGTGCCAAGCCATACGAATCATCAAGCCACCGTAATGCCCCCAATCTGCCGGCCACCACTCTTGCGAGTCTTTCATCAAATCTTTTAAGTCTTGCTTAACTGCTTCTAGGTCAAGTTTTTTGAACTCTTCTGCATAATTAAAATCCGCACCCATCGGGTTGGTTTTTGAATCGTGCTGGTGAAGAATGTCTAAGTTCAAAGCATTTGGCCACCAGCTCATGACTGATGAACTGGTTTCTGTATTGGCGCCGTGCATTACTGGACATTTACCTTGGGACATCGTTAACTCCTCAAATCATTTAATTTTTTGTTTTTGTTAAAGCGCTGATAACGCAATGCCTTCCTAGTGTATAAATTTTCACGCAAAGCTCCAGACAATTATTCCTAACGATACCATAGGTTTTTTTTATTAAAAAAAGCTATTAAATACTTTTAAATCACCATAAAAAAGCTATCATTATAAAATTAATACCACCTTAATACGCAAAACACCACCCTGTTGCGATTTTTTGGCAAAAAGCATAAATTTACTGTTCGACTGTGTCGCAATTTAGCGAAACCAAGTGATTTGATACCACCCTATAACGCAACTTCTGCGTCAAGAAAACCAAATCCAACGCATGGCTTAAGGGAACGCCGCCTGTCTATGCTTGACCCAAAAAGGCGAGGAGTCAAAAACCGTGTACTGTATTAACCACATATTTCAGCCAGACGAAGCCTTACCTGTTCTTAATGAAATTGCACAGAACATTGAACAAGAACGCTACCAAAGCGTACTGATTCAACTTTACAGCGGTGTAATAGACCCAAAGCGCATCAAACGCACGCTCGACAAGATTTATCAAACCCTCAACCCAATTTGCCAACAACATTGTGCACAAGAATTAATCCTGATTGGCGCAACGACTGCGGGTGAAATTTATGGCGGCGTAATGCTTGAAGAGCAAATGGTGCTCAATGTCTGTGGTTTTCAAAACACCAAATTGCAGGCAACGCTTTTAGAAAATCGGCAAGATGAGTCCTTTCTAAAAGGACATTTAGGTAAAACCCTTGCGGAGAAAGTGATACAAAAAAACAGTAAAGCCTGCATTTTGTTAATGGATGGCCTTACCATTAACGGCGAAGACGTTGCACAAGATTTTAATCAACGTGCCGCTGAAATCGCCCAAGAAAAGCCAATTATTTCTGGCGGCATGGCTGCTGACAATTTGAAGTTTCAAGAAACTTGGGTATTCTTTAACCAAAATCTTAGAAGTAATGCGGCTGTTGCCGTCAGCTTTAACAGCAATACATTACGCGCCTGCAATACGTTTAACCTTAGCTGGCGATGTCTTGGACCGGAGATGCTCGTCACCAAATCAACAGGCGCGACCGTCTACGAAATCAACAACCGACCTATTATCGAATTTTATCGCCACTACTTAGGGAACGAAATCGTTAATCATATGCCGGAAAGTGCAATTGAATTTCCGCTGATTATTCAAGATAAAGGCGTGCCAATTGCGCGCTCCATGATTCAGGTAAATGAAAACGGTTCGATTGTGTTTGCCGGAAATCTACCACAAGGCAGTCGCGTCCGTTTTGGCGTAGCCGATAAATTTAGTCTGCTGGAAGGCAGTCAAAAAATGCAGCGCGAGTTGCAAAACTTTGGCGCTGAAGGGGTCTTTGTGTTTTCCTGTTCGGTGCGTAAATCTTTTTTTGGCGAAGAGTTACAAAACGAACTGGTGCCTCTGGATGGCGTCGCTCCCTTAAGTGGTTTCTTCACCTATGGGGAGATTTACCGCACAACTCTAGGCAAGCGCTGCGACGCCACCTTATTGAACATCACCACCACGCTATTGGCTTTATCAGAAGCTCCTAAAAAACGCTATGAATCGTTCATTAATCGCAGCGCACAGATTAGCAGCGACCATAAAAAACGTGCCTATCACGCTTTAATTAATCTGGCCACCACAAGCTACCACGATCTTTACAACGAAGCACATAATGGAGATGTTTTCGCCACCGCACTATTACAGAACAGCACATCACTGATTATCGACAACCATGGAAAAATTGTGCAACTGAGCGAGCCTCTACTGACAAACCTCCCACCTCAACTCAACGCATTTGTTGGCGAATCTTTTAACAAAATTTTAGAAATTGATTGTACGTTCAATCCGATTGAGGATTGGCTCGATGAGCTGCCCAATTTAGTCAATCAACAGCTCAAAATCCCCCTGACCTTGCAAAATGCTCTTGGCAACAGTATTCCGCAATTAGCGCGTTTTTATCAACTGCAAACCAGCGACTTATTCGGACCAAACTATTTGATTGTTATGCTCTAAACGCCATGCATTGCTTCCGCGAGAGGGCGACATAGAACAAGCTCTCATTGACTTCAGCATGAGACTCCCTATTTTTGGCTGGTCTTAGACAGAACAACAAAGAGCCGCATTGCTCAGTTAAATTTTTCTGTGCCTGAAACCATTTGGACTTGCTCTGTATCGTCTTTCTACCAACAGCTACAACAGCTAGGACACCTAAATCATCAACCACCCTGTCGCAATGGTTAAAATCCCTAAGGAACCTAGACCAATCGCGGAATATTTGCCCGCAATCGGCTCACCTAAAATCCAAGCGTATAGGGCTTTTAATAAATTATTAGAACCCGCAGCAATCAAAATACCACTGGCAATCAATTGTGTGTCAGCCGAATAACTGCCATTCAATAGTGACAAGACAAATGGGTCTATATCGGTAAACCCTACAATTAAGGACAGATAACGTAAACCATCACCACCGTAAAATTGGGTAACAAATTGGGTAATCACTGCCATCAACACAAACAGGCCAGCAAAAATAAACGCCACTTTTAACTCTAAAGGATTGCCTGCCTGTGACATGACCGGTTGCGACTGCACATTACGACGTTCAATTTGAATAAAGGCAAACACAATCAATAAACTCAGTAGCGCAAAAATACCTAAATACGGCGCCAACGCCTGTGCAACTTTCCATTGAAAGACCGCAGCAATTGCCCATAAACGCAAATACATCATCGCCGTGGCCAGCATAATCGCCGCGGTCATTTTGTAACTCATACGCGGCACATCTTTCGATTTTCGGCTTAACACCACCGTTGTTGCCGTAGAAGAATAGAGGCCACCAAAGATACCGGTGACTAAGATGCCCTGATTCTTGAACAGATACTTCTGCGCAACATAACCTAGATAAGAAACCGAAGAGACCACCACCACGGCCAGCCAGATCTTGAATGGCGAGACCGGCAGCCAAGGATGCAAGATTTCGTTGGGCAATAACGGCAGAATAATGCCACTGAGCAATATCAATTTCGCCAGCGTAGTCAGCTCGTCACCGGAGATTTTCTCCGCCAAACTGTTGATGGTTTGTTTGGCATTTAAAACAATGACAATGGTAACGAAAATCGCCGCCAAAACCCAAAATGGCTGTGTTTGTGCCAAAGCGCCATACACATACACCAGTGCCCAAACCCAATACAACAAGACACTGCCATGGTCGCGCGTTAACGCCTTGCTGTAAAACAGCATATAGAGTGCGCTCAAGCCGATAAAGCCCACCAGAAATAACCAAAAGTCGAGTAAGAAAAAGCTGAACCCAGCGATTGCGGTAAAAGCAAAGGTTCGCACAGTCCCAAAAAAGACCTCATCGGTGCTTTGATGGTATTTTTGCAGATAAGCCTTTAACTCCAAACCAGTTAAAAACCCAAACATCAAGGTGACAATAAAATCACCCCATAGACTCTCAGCAAAATTCATTTTTCTACGTCTTGCATTTCGGCGGCAAAGTCATTTTTCAACTTAACGTAATGCGCCGCGGAATATTTAAAAAACGCCATCTCTTTTTCGCTAAGTGGGCGTGCTTGCTTGACGGGTGACCCAACATACAAATAGCCGCTTTCTAAGATTTTTCCCGGCGGAACCAATGCATTCGCTGCGACCAAAACATGTTTCTGCACGACCGCATTATCTAAAACCACCGCGCCCATACCGATCAGACACTCATCTTCAATGATGCAGCCATGCAATACTGCGTTATGACCAACAGTAACATCCGCACCAACAATGCATTTCGAGCCTTTTGAAATCTCGCTTTCATGTGTGGTATGGACCACCGCACCATCCTGAATATTGGAACGCGCGCCAATTTTGATGTCATTCACATCACCACGCAAAGTGGCATTCGGCCATATACTGACATCTTCCGCCAAAACACATTTGCCAATCACAACCGCGGATTCGTCCACCCAAGCCGACTCAGCTAATTGCGGACAAACCCCTTTATAATTACGAATCGACATATCCACCACCCCTTTTACTTTTCGATAAAACAACCTAAAGAAACACAGAGCAGCAGTGAACTGCCGCACGGAATTGCCGGTTTTGTCAGGTCTCGACAGGACGGCAAACCGATTTTACTCGACGCAAATCTTCTATGCTTATAAAGCATTGCGGAGCTTATTCTGCATACTCTCTAAGATTGTAATGTATTTTTAAATCCTGCATTTAATGAAGCAAATTGTAAATTACTTACCAGTAGGCCACCTGATTTCACACAAACCAAGAAGACACGAAAAACACAGATCGGTAAACACAAGAATTTATCAATACTCCATAAAATTAAATTATTTAGACTCTTATTCAACTCGCAAAAAGCCGTATCATTTACATAATAATCATCCATTTAATTTTTTTCTCCTTATTTAGGAGGCCGACCATGAACTCGCCAAATACACTAACCGAACAAGAAATGATTAACCGACGCCAATCGCCTCGCCAAGACGTGCGTATTCCCTCGGTATTAATTGATAAAAAATCGATGAGTTACACCACAATTATGGATTATTCTGAAGGCGGTATTCGTCTGCGGACATCAATTCCGTTGAATATGGATGATGAAATTGAGTTGATTATCAAACCACAAAATAATCCGAGCGCTCGCCCAATTCATCTTAAATTAGAAGTAAAACACTGCCGGATGGAAGACGAAGAAAATTTTTCTATCGGCACACAGTTAAAAAACTACTTTGGCGACATCATGTCTACACTACAACATTATGCGCAACCAAAACCGTCCGCTTCGCTCAGTGAGCGTTTAGGCTATATCCTCGCTTAAACGCAAAAATAGTGTCCGCTAAATAAAAAAAGCCGTTTCCTTAAAGGTAAACGGCTTTTGTTTGTTTTCTCAATCGGCAGTCCAATTAACGCATGGTCACCAATTCTTCCGAGCTGGATGGATGGATTGCAATCGTTGCGTCTAAATCCGCTTTCGTGGCATTCATTTGCACTGCAACAGCAAACCCTTGCAGCATTTCATCCGCTCCATCACCGACGATATGAATCCCAACAACGCGCTCCTCTTCACCAACCACAACCAACTTCAACGCAGTTTTGATTTGGTGTTCAGTAAAGGCATAACGCATCGGCGTAAATACCGAGCTGTAAATTTTAACATTGTCATGCCCATACTGACGGCGCGCATCGTGCTCCGCCAAACCAACGGTGCCAACTGGCGGATGCGAAAAAATGACGGTTGGCACAGCGTGCAAATCAAGCAATAAATTCGGTTTGTTATTATACAAACGCTCAGCCAAATAGCGCCCAGCACGAATCGCTACAGGGGTTAACTGTGGCTGTCCGGTCACGTCACCGATGGCATAGATATTATCCACTGACGTTTTGTGACGCTCATCTACTTCGATAAAGCCTCGTCCGTTGGCACTCAAACCGGCATTTTCCAATTTCAAAGGTTCGATGAGCGTCTCACGGCCAACCGCCCAAATCACTTGGTCGTAACCGCCAATGTGCTGGTCATCTTCACTGTGAATGGTGATGGTGCCATCATCCATTTTTTCCAGCTTTTTCACTTTAAAGTGATACTCTTTATGAATACCGCTGGTAATCATCGCATCGGTTAGTGTTTCACGGATCATGTCGTCAAAACCGCGCAATACCAAATCTTTGCGACTCACCAACGTTGTTTGCGTACCCAATGCCTGCAATACACCGGCTAACTCAACCGCAATATAACCACTGCCGATTACCGCCACTTTTTTCGGCTGTTCGGTTAAGGCAAAGAAACCATCAGAAGTAATCCCTAAATCCGCATTTTCCGTCTCGTTTGGAATCAAAGGTTTACCGCCCGGTGCAATGACAATCGTCTCTGCCGTGTAGGTTTTGCCGTCTACCTCAACCGTATGCGCATCAATAAACGAGCCCCAGCCTTGGAGCACATCAACCCCTTTCTCGGCCATGTAACCGTCATACCAGGTAGTAATATTGCGAATATACTGCTCGCGTTGGCGAACCAATTTACCCCAATCAAAACCATCGTGTTTCACGTGAAACCCAAAATCCGGTGCATCACGTAATGCTTCGGCAATATGCGCGCCAAACCACATCACTTTTTTAGGAACGCAACCAATATTAACGCAAGTTCCGCCCAGTTTTTTTGCCTCAACCACCGCACATTTTTTACCGTACTCAGCAGCACGCTCAACCACCGATAAACCACCGCTGCCGGCACCAATCGCAATTAAATCGTAATCATAAGCCATCACTGTAAATCCTTTTTTAACACTTGTTTTTGTCACATATCGCGCCAAAAAGTAATTTTCATAACAAAAAAAGGCGCGGTATCCGGCATCCGGTCGCCGCGCCTTTTTGTAAACTGATTTAAGAAGACAGAGAATAAATCCAAATTCACTTCATCGAAGTCTCGCAAGGCGTTAATCTAAACTTACCCTGCCGAATTGTTCCGTGTCGTCTTAACGTATGGCATTAAGCTGCGTTGCTGTTCTCACTTTGAAGATAAGCTTGCAACGCTTCTGACCCACCAATCAAATCGCCATCAATAAAAACTTGTGGCACAGTGCCAGCATTCGCTACCGCACGTAATGTACGTGAGGTAATACCAGAATTACCAACGGTAATTTCCTCATAAGGGATACCAGCGTCTTCCAACATTGACTTCGCACGCAAACAAAATGGACAGGTTGGCTTGGAGAAAACCGTTGCAACACGAGGCGCCGTTGCCATTGGATTGATAAACTTCAACATGGTGTCCGCATCCGAAACTTCAAACGGGTCTCCTGGAACTTCCGGCTCGATAAACATTTTGACAATCAAGCCGTCTTTAACCAACATTGAATAGCGCCAAGAACGCATACCGAAACCCAAGTCTTCTTTATTGACCAACATCCCCATGCCATCGGTAAATTCTCCATTACCGTCCGGAATCACACGTACATGGTCACACTCTTGATCAGCGGCCCATTCATTCATAACAAATGTATCGTTTACTGAAACACAGACGATTTCATCAACACCATTCTTACGGAAAACCGGCGCCAATTCATTAAAACGCGGTAAGTGAGTTGATGAACAGGTTGGCGTGAAAGCGCCCGGCAGCGAAAAAACCACCACGGTTTTACCGTTAAAAATTTCATCGGTAGTAACATTAACCCACTCATTATTTTGACGCGTTGGGAAAGTGACGTTAGGGACGCGTTGTCCTTCTCTGTTTGGTAAAGCCATTCTAGGGTTCTCCAGTTAAGCGATAATTTTGATGACGAATAAAACGAAATAAAGGGATCACCTGCTTCGCTTTGTTAACGCACATTCTATAAATAAGTTTAATATTAGTAAAATTGAATATCTTTAAGAAATTAATAGTTTTTAACTAACCATAAAAATTAATAATCTCTCTTTTAAAAGACTATCCAATCGCTCTACCCTGTCTGTCTCGAAGGCTTTAAAACAAGAGCATCTTCTCCCCTTTCTCATCAAACGCCAATAAGGTTTGAAACGCCAATCATGAGCCATAAAAGCAAAAATACGGAAATTACTGCAAAGTCTCGCCTTGTAATTTACGCATAAACGGTTCCAACAAGGATTTTTCCTGAGCATACTTCATTAATAATCCTAATACCGCTTGGTCTTCATGCTTTGATGCGATACGTGCCGCCAACTGGTACTCTTGCTCAGTCACCGCGCCTTTAAAACTGCCCAGCTCCAATAACGCCGCAACCATGCCAACATTTTGCAATAAACAAGCCGCCTGCAAGGCTTTGACTGGCTCGCCAGCAGCATCTTTCGCCACAACCAAATGCGCAGAAACAAAATATTCCTGCACCAAGACCCTCGTCATCCAATAGTTCATTTCCGGCTCCGCTTCACTTTCTAAAACGTGCATAAACATCTCTTTTGGGTCAGTCTGATGGCGATTCACCAAGGTTTTAACAATGTTGGAAAAAGAATCGCGATTCTTTTCATCAAAATTCATTAAATTCATTCTGCAATCTCTTTTTAAAAATTGGGGATGTAAATTCATTAACCGCTGGACGCAATCGCCGTGCCGCAGGCCACGCCACTGGCCCAAGCCCATTGAAAGTTGTAACCACCTAATTGACCGGTGACATCGAGCACTTCGCCAATAAAATACAATCCATGCTGTTTTTTGGCTTCCAACGTTTTGGAAGAAACCTCATCCGTATCCACGCCACCAAGGGTCACTTCGGCCTTATCATAGCCGGCGGTTTCACTTGGATAGAGCGACCATTCAGTTAACTGGCGCGCATAGGCTTCAAGCGTTTCATCGCTGGCATTTGCAATATCTTCCGGGGCGGGGTAGAGCGTCAACCAAAACTGCATAAAACGTTTCGGCCAAAACTGCCCAAGCCATCGGTTTAAACTGCTCGCTTGCTTACGTAACTGTTTTAAATCGTCCAGTACATTCGAATTCGGTAATAAATTAATCTGGATTGGCTCGCCCTCGCGCCAGTAATTCGAGGCCTGTAAAATGCTCGGCCCACTCAATCCTTGATGGGTAAATAACATCGCCTCGTGAAAACATTTACCTCCAACACTCACCGCCACATCCAGTGACAAACCGGATAACTCAGCAATCCGTTCATGCCACTTACCTTCAAAATTTAAAGGCACCAAACCGGGACGAGTTGGTAAAACCTTTAACCCAAACTGTTCAGCAATGGCATACCCAAAACCGGACGCTTTCAGTTTCGGGAAAGAGAGTGCACCGGTAGCAATGACTAATTTACTGCAGCTTAAAGCGCCGACTGAAGTATCAACTTGAAAACCTCCAGCCACCGCTTGCACTTTATTCACCTCGGTCTTCAATGAAAACGTCACTTGCGCCCAAGTACACTCCGCACGCAAAATTTGAATCAGATCCGAAGCCCCTTGCTTACAAAACAGCTTGCCTAATTCGCGCTGCTCATAGTGCAAACCGTGCCGCTCGACCATTTCGATAAATGCACTGCTGGGATAACGCGACAAGGCACTTTTAACAAAATGCGGATTTTGACAAATAAAATTTTTCGCCGTGACATCCAGATTGGTGAAATTGCACTTCCCTCCCCCAGAAATCCGGATTTTAGCCGCCGCTTTCGGTGCGTGGTCAATCACCAAAACCGCCAATCCTTGATAACCGACCGTTGCAGCACACATCAAACCAGCGGCTCCCGCCCCGATAATGATCACGTCCCATTTTTGTGTTAGATTCATCAGTACAACGGCTCCCACTGCATATTTCGGCGCAAAATTTCTTCCTGAATTTCTAGCATACCCAACTGCGCTCGTGCGGCAAAACCTTGCACGCCAAGTTCGATGAAACGTCGCCCTTGGTCGTCAATTTTCGGCAGACTAAACAAACGTAAATCCGGAAATTTTTTTTCAAATTGTTCCATAAACACTATCCATTCGGACTCTTGCCCATCCACAATCAACACCGCGTGCTCCAACTGCTGCTCTCTGAACAGCGGCGCATAATAGGTGTCTAACACCCACTCCATCATCGGCTGCGCCATCATTGGGAAACCCGGCATAAAATGATGTTGCTGAATCGAAAAACCCGGCACCCGATTAAAGCCATTCGGGATAATCTCTGCGCCTTTTGGGTATTCCGCCATTTTGACCCTTTGTGGATAAGCCGCCTCGCCAAACTGCGCTTCAATCTCGGCAACCGCTTGTGGGTGACGCTGCAGCGGAACATCCAACGCCGCCGCCGCACATTGCCGCGTTCGATCATCCGGTGTCGCGCCAATGCCGCCAAAGCAGAAAACGATATCGCCGCTGGCAAAACTACGCCGTAAAGTTGCCTCCAAGCGCTGCGCCTCGTCACCCAAAATCTGCACCCAGCTCAGTGCCAAACCACGCGGCTGCAATAACGCATTCGCATTCGCCAAATGGCGATCTTGACGTTTTGCCGATAAGACTTCATCACCAATAATAATTAGCCCAATCTCAGGCATACAATGTCTCCATTATGAAAAAGGCGGCTGTGTCATAATAAACAGCCATTATAAGACATCTATCACAGGGAATAATTAGCGTAATGGCATTGGCAACCGTTTTGACTTTGGCCGGCTCAGATCCGAGCGGCGGCGCAGGCATACAAGCAGACAGTAAGACCATCCATGCCCTCGGCGGTTACGCGCTTGGCGTGGCCACTGCGTTAACCGCGCAAAACGCACAAGGCGTACAAGCTGTATTTGCGGTTGAACCACTCATTTTTGCCGCCCAAGTAAACGCTCTCTTAGCTGACTACCACATTGATGCGCTAAAAATCGGTATGCTAGCCGACGCCGACAAGGTCTTGCAAAGCGCTGACATTCTCACGAAGCTGCCACTCAAAACCGCCTGTGTACTCGATCCGGTATTGGTCAGCTCCAGCGGCAAAATTTTACTGGCACAAGACGCTATCCAACACCTCCTGCACCACCTGATACCGAAGGTGACCTTACTCACCCCCAATCTACCGGAAGCTCAACTGTTACTCGAACATTGCGGTGTGCACGTTGACCTAAACCACCTATTGACCAAACAGCAATTCAGCACCATCCGTGACGCCCTAGCGCACTTACACTGTGCTAATATTTTGCTTAAAGGGGGTCATAGCACAGAAGATATGGCGGTCGATTATCTCTTTAGCGACTTCCACAAACATCCACAAATACACAGTTTTGCTCAACCTCGAATTACCAGCCAACACAATCACGGCACCGGCTGTACTCTGTCCTCGGCGATTGCCTGTAAACTGGCTCAAGGGGAGACGCTGCACGAAGCCGTCAGCCAAGCAAAAGACTATTTGCAACAGGCTTTACTACACAGTTCCGCAGGGCAACCGCATTATTTGCCGCTTAAAACAAAAAGCCACCGAAATGGTGGCTTACATCACTTTCTAACGCCGCTAACTTAATCAATTATTCAACCGCTTTTTCAACGCCCTGCTTAACGTCTTTCGCGCCGTCAGACATCGACCCCATGACTTCTTGCGCGCCATCACCTGTCTGCTCCAAATAGTCGACTAACTCAACAGCACCGGCCAACGTATAACGCGCCACTTCACGACTATTAAACCAATCAAACATAATCGCCAAGCCGATAAAAATAACCAACCAAATGATTAAACTGAATAAGCCAAAAAGTCTCATCATACTGCCGCGCCTCTAAATCCGTTCTTTAATTGCCGTTTATGATACCAGAACTGAAAAATCAATTAGTCACCCTTTTCCGGCGCGCCAAGAACGAATCGCAAATCGCGCTGGGTGACTGGCGTGATACAGTGATTGTGCCAACGGCAAAGCGTGATTAAACAATTGTGCCGCAATGATATCCGCCGCCAAAAACACCGAAAGCAAACCGCGTGCTCCATGTCCATTTGAAACATACAGGTGCGGCTGATAGTGCTGTGCAGGATAGTGAAAAATCGCCTTGGTATGTGATTGCTGTAGATAACTATGCTGAACAAAACCCCAATCCGGCACAGCACCGACCACCGGCAGATGATCAGGCGTTGTCGGCCGAAAAGCGATACGCCCTGCTTGCAGCGGCTGCTCGGTAATCGCATCTGCTTTTAGCCAGTGCGCTAAGTTCTGCTGCGCCTGATGCAGATTATGTTCATGCCCTGCGTGCGAGAGCTCAGTGCCCATATCCGGTGCTTCAAAAGTCGCCCCCGCAACATAACCGCCGGTTGCGGTTGGCGAGGCATAACCCGCATGGGTTACCGCCAGCGGCAAAGGCGTTTGCACTTGTTCAGCAGACAAATGGGTTACCTGTCCTTTTACCGGACGCATCGGTGTTTGCAGCGTTTGGTTGATGTCATTATCCAAACTGGCGCTGGCAAAAATTAACGCGTCTGCTCGAAAACGCCCACGCTGGGTATCAACCTGCCACGCTTCGTCAAGGTACCGCCAAGACGCAACACGCTGCTGACAAAGCACCTCGATATTGGCATGCGCAAGACAAGTTTCAACCAAACTACGCGGATAAATCCAACCGCTTTGCGGATAAAACAGTCCAGCTGGACACTCCGGCATGGCTAATTTTTCTTGCACTTCGCTTGACGCTAACCACTGCGCAACCGACACAGGAACCGCCAAACGCTGCAATGTTTGTTGCCAATGATGCTGTAATTTACCATCCGCTTGCGCAAGTTGAATCAAGCCCGACAAGTCGCCTTTGACTTGGCCGGTCGCCAACCACGGCTGCAAGCGACGCAAGGTCGCTTGATAACCCGCCCAATACCAACGAGAACGCAGGTTCCAATCAACGGTTATCAACGGGTGCAGAGTACCAGCCAAATTGCCTGATGCTTGACTAGCAATGTCATCCGCTTGGTCTAAGACCGTTACCTTAATACCTTGCTGCGCCAAGGTATGCGCCACTGCCGCGCCGGCCATACCCGCGCCAACCACCAGCGCCGTTTGCACTCTAGGCACTGACGATGGGCGGCTAAACCAAGGGGCCTTATCACTGTATTGACGTAACTGCGCCATCTGCCCAAAACACATTTCACGCTTGCGACCAAACCCTTTACCTTTGTGCACCGCAAAACCGACATCTTGCAAACCACGGCGCACGATTCCTGCCGAGGTAAAGGTGGCAAAGGTGGTTTGTGCATGGCTCAAACGCGCTATATTCTGGAACAGTGCCGGTTGCCACATCTCAGGATTTTTAGACGGCGCAAAGCCATCTAAAAACCATGCATCGACTTTGGCACTCGGGTCACACTCTTTAAAGCCGTCCTGAATATCGCCAAACCACACACTTAAGCGCACATTCGCTTGCGGTAAATACAGATCATGCCAGCCTGGTAAAAGCGGTGGATAATGCGCCTGCAAAAAAGCAGCCTGTTCTGCGACGTCAGGAAAAACGTGATGTACTTTCTGTAAGTCTGAAAAGCGCAACGGAAACTTTTCAAAAGAGATAAAGTGCAATTCAGCACTCGGTGCTTGCCCTGCCCAATTCTGCTGCCATAGCTGCAGTGTGGCCAAAAAATTCAGCCCCGAACCAAAGCCACTCTCCGCAATACGAAATACAAGCTTGTCATTCGATTTCAGTTCAGCAAAGCGCTGCCCCAGCTGATTGTGCTGCAAAAAGTTATACCGTGTTTCGCTCAGGCCATCTTGCTGCGAGAAATAACTGTCGCCAAATTCGGTCGCGAAAGGCACTTGCGCTTGCCAGTGAATTTGCGCCGGCTCTAAAGCCATTTTTTTCATGCTCAATATTTTCTTAAAAAAATTCTCGCTATTATAATGGCTGAAACCGCATCACGGGAGGTGTAACATGGATAAACCAATTAACAATACGAACGATCAAACCTGGCGTGAAAAACTCAATCCAGAACAGTATCAAATCTGTCGCTGTGGCGGCACCGAACGCGCCTTTACCGGAAAATATTGGGATAACAAAGCCGCAGGTACCTATACCTGCGCCTGTTGCGGAACGCCGCTCTTTAGTTCCGCAACCAAATACGATTCCGGCTCCGGCTGGCCGAGCTACTGGCAACCGATCAGTAGAAGCGTGATACGCGAATTGCGCGATGATTCGCACGGAATGATTCGTACCGAGGTACGCTGCGCCAAATGCGATAGCCATCTAGGCCATGTTTTCCCAGATGGCCCGCAACCGACCGGACTGCGTTACTGCATCAACTCCGCATCACTGGACTTTATTCCGGAATAATGCATACCCTCGCCGATCCAGACGCTTTTCTTAAGGCACACCTTGCTACCCTCGCCCGCAACCGTCATCGTGACCTTGTAATACTGCAAGGCTCAACGGATTGGGCGTGGCAAATCATTACTCCGCATCTGCCCACAAATTCTCTGATTATTGGCAATGCACCAAGCGATTCAGCAAGGACTTCTGCCAATCCGCAAAACCTGAAACACCAGCTTGGTAAAGAGTTCGCTGGCGCGGCAATTGATTTAAACGACGGCCTTAGCGCCAATACGCTCGGTATTGTTGCCGGGCTTTTACAAGCCGGCAGTGGGCTGTTTTTAATTATGCCGCCCACTTGGCCGGAAATCGCCAATCCGCAAGACAGCCGTTTTCTCAATACCCCTCTGCAACCACAACAACTCGAACCGTGGTTTTATCGTCATCTAGCTAGCTCGTGGCAAAAACAGAGCACTTGGTTAAAACAGCATGGCGAGCAAACGCAACTTATTTGCCAAACCACTTCAGTACAAAGCGAAAATGCCTTAACTGAATTCGATAGTGGCGCGGCGACCCGTGAGCAAAACCAAGCGATTACGCAGATTCTCAAAGTCGCTTTTGGGCATCGTAAACGCCCGTTGGTACTCAGCGCCGACCGCGGGCGCGGTAAAAGTGCCGCTTTAGGATTGGCAGCGGTGCAAGCCTTGCTGCAAGGCAAGGCCCATATCGCCATCAGCGCCAGCCTACCTGAACAAGCGCACAATGCCTTTTTTCATGCTCAGAGATGGCTAGAACAGAACATTTCAGAACAAATCAGCACTATTTCAACACACGGCGATTGCTTAAGTTTTGAATACCAAGGCGAAACAAAACAGCTTAAATTTTACGCACCCGACTATCTGAATTTAAACCGCGTTGAATGCGATCTATTGTTGATTGATGAAGCGGCGCAGATTCCGACGCCATTACTGACCTCGCTCTTGCAAAGCTATCACCGCATGGTCTTTGCCACCACGCTACATGGCTATGAAGGTTCCGGTCGCGGTTTTGAATTGCGTTTTACCAAAACCCTTAACCAACTAACACCAGACTGGAAACGCCTGCACATTAAGCAGCCGCTACGCTGGAATAATCAAGACCCTTTAGAAGCCGCGATTAACCAAGCCCTGCTTTTACAAGCGGATAATGACGCGCCAACATTGCCGGACTGCCCGCAAGCCGCATTGATGCAGTTAGAGATAAACGAACTGAGCAAAACGCAACGGCTTGCCGATTTGGATGCGATTTTCGGGCTTTTAGTTAAGGCACACTACCAAACCAGCCCGAATGATTTGCAACAGTTACTCAACTCGCCAAACCGTATTTGGGTAACACGCTATCAAAAGCAAACGATTGGCGTTTTACTCAGCCAAGAGGAAGGCGGTTTAACAGGCAATGAAAGTAAAATTCACGGACATCTTGTGCCGCAACTTTTAGATCGTCAATATGCTTTTAGCGATGCTTTAAGCATGCAATCTTGGCGTTTAATGCGCATTGCCATCGAACCCGAATGGCAGAGTTTAGGGATTGGTTCAATGCTAGTGGAGAAATGGCAAAAACAGGCACAAACAGAACAGATCGACTTTATTAGCAGCAGTTTCGGTGCAGAAAACGACTTAACTCGCTTTTGGATACAACAGGGAATGCAACCACTACACCTCGGTTGTAAACGCGATAAAGCCAGCGGCACCTATAACCTCGTGGTCTATCAAGCCCTTAGCGAACAAGCTGAATCACTAAAACAGATTCAACAACAGTTCCAACAACAACTGCCGATGCTGCTGAACGACGAACTCAAACAACTTGATAGCCGTTTACTGACATTAATTACCAGCAACTTTGCAAACAGCGAAACCGAAATCAACACCGCAGAAATCATTCAAGACTACCTAAACGGAAAACGTCCTTTCACCACCTCAAGTTACTTTTTAAAGCAATTTTTACTGCAAAACCCAGCATTACTTAGCAACTTAGAAAGCAAGCAAGCATCGCTACTAACCGACAAACTGCTAAAACAACTCAGCTGGGCAGAGCTAGTCGAAACGCATAAACTGATAGGCAAAAAACAAGCGGAACAAGGCTTTCAAGACGCTTTAAAACGCCTTCAAATAAACGCTTAAATTCATTAAATACAGCAATAAATGTATTCTATATTTTTATTCGCAAAAAATAAGAATTTCGCAAGCAATGGAATCTAACACCATTGCTTCTTAGCAAACTATTACTAACCATTTATGGCGGCGTTATGCGCTGAAACCAAAATTGACATATTTGGTAACATGGTTACAATAAATCCTAGCTATTAATTAAAAAAGAGTTAACCATGAGTCAAGTAATCCGAATTTCTGACAACTTATATGACCGATTAAAATGCCATGCTGAAGGCTTTGACACACCTGCAAATGTAATAGAAAAAATTTTAAATAGCTATGAAGAAAACGGTTTCAAACCAATTAAAAATATCAAGAAAATAAAGGAAGCCGTTAATCTTGAGATTGACTATTCAGGTTTAAGTGAAGAGCAGTTCAAAAAAGAATTAATCCATAACAAACATTGTTATATAACACTTTATTACACAAATGGCTCACAAGACACTAAGCATTGGAAAGCAGAAAAATTTACAGCTGAATCTAGTGTTTCGGGCAATTTACGATCAGGTTTTTTACGCAGTTGGCGAGAAAAAGGCATATTTAAAGCAGAGCTGTTTTTTAAGTAAAGAAATAGCGTCAGACTCGATTATGTTTTAAAAATCGACGATTTGAAACCACTGTTTTTAGACCGTGTTTTCGGTTAAATCAAACCCTTCGCAATGCTGAGTTTGAGTGAATTAAATAGATGAAAGTGATTGAATACCCATTGAATAACCAGGGTCAGAGTAAAATTAAATAACTTTATTCTGACTCCAATTAAGCACAACTACGCTATCACCAATAAAAAAAGCCCCAAATCTGGGGCTTTTGTGTTTTTAGACGTGTCTCGTTTTTAAACATCAAACACGACGGTTTTATTGCCGTGAATCAGGACACGGTCTTCTAGGTGGAAGCGAAGACCACGCGCCAATACGGTTTTCTCGACATCGCGCCCTAGGCGTTTCATATCGTCAATACTGTGTGCATGGCTGATACGGATAACGTCTTGTTCGATAATCGGGCCGGCATCGAGCACTTCGGTCACATAGTGACAGGTTGCACCAATCAGTTTTACCCCGCGTTCGCTCGCTTGATGGTATGGGCGCGCACCGACAAATGACGGTAGAAACGAGTGATGGATATTAATCACTTGCCCTGTGTAGTCCTTACACATCTGCGGTGGCAGAATTTGCATATAACGCGCCAATACAATGACTTCCGCACCGTATTGTTCAACCAGTTGTTCCGTTTCAGAAAAGGCCTGCGGTTTGGTTTCCGGTGTCACTGGAATATGGTGGAACGGCACTTGATACCATTCGGCCATTGAGCGCAGATCGTCATGGTTAGCGATGACGCAGACCACTTCGCCTGGCAGTTCTTTTTCGTGCCAGCGGTGCAGTAAATCGGCTAAACAATGCGATTCTTTAGATGCAAATAGCGCGATTTTCTTAGGTTTGGCGGAATCAGAAATATGCCATTGCATCTCAAAAGCATCGGCAAGTTTTTTAAAGCCTTGAGCAAACGCATCCAGCCCGCCGCGTAAAGAACCTGCCAAAATTTCATGGCGCATAAAAAACCAGTTATTGGCCGCATCAGTATGATGGTTGGCCTCAACAATCGTGCCGCCAAGATCGGCGATATATTGGGCAACTGAGGCAACAATCCCAACCTGATCGGGACAAGAAATCACCAAACGATACACGTGGCTCATACAACTCTTCTCTTCGCTAAAATTTAAAAACGCTTTATCTTATCAAAAACTTGTAGACTTGCCGCGCAAACCTGCTGTTTAAGCGCGCTGTTAAAGCAATTTTCTACCACTCAGCACGCATAAAAAAACCCCGAAACCAAACGACTACGGGGTCTGTCTTTGCAATAGTACGGCCTTATAGACAAGGCTCTTTTAGCACGACGGTCGAGTTTTCATCCGATGGCACCTCTGTGGCACCACCAGCTTGAATCCATGCATCCATGCCACCAACCATATTGACCACATTCGCAAACCCCATCTCTTGAAGGGTTTGAGTGGCTAAGGCCGCTCGGCCTCCAGATTTACAAACGACTAACCAGTTGTCTTCACGCCCATCACGTAATGCTGGATTTGCACCTGGATAGTTTAAGTCTGCGGCTGGCTCTAATACACCACGCGGCACGTTTAAGGCACCCGGAATCGCATCCATTAAATATTCTCCTGGTTCACGCACATCCAGTACTTTATAACCCTCGGCAACCAAGCCTTTTGCGCCCTCAACATCGACTTTGTTAATCTCGGCCATCGCCGCTTGAACATAATCCATTAATCCCTTACTCATCTTCCACTCCTGTTTTATGATTGAATGATTATGCTAATGATACTCAATTTAACGCGGTATTTCAGCGCCGCTTCAATGAATTAGTCGGTATTTTACTTATGAAGATACAGAACAAGTCCAAATGGCTTCAAGCACGGAAGAATCTGACTGAGCAGGGGGATGCTTGCCGGATTATCACGACCAAACAACATAACCAAACCAAGCAGGAAGGAGTTTTTCCCTGATTAAAGCAATTTCCGTTATAATCTTGGCGCAATAATTTAAGCGAACATTTTGAATCTAAGTCATTGGAAAAATTATGAAAATTGTCTCTTTTAATACCAATAGCGTGCGCTTGCGACTTCACCAATTGGCAGCATTGAATGAACAAATTGCACCGGACATTATCGGCTTGCAAGAGACGAAGGTTCAGGATCACGAGTTTCCGATTGAGGAAATCGAAGCCATGGGCTTTAAAGTCGAATTTATGGGACAAAAAACCCACTATGGTGTAGCGTTGCTGTATCGCAATGATATTCAACTTAAAGCATTGCAAAAAGGCTGGAAAACCGACAACGATGCGTCTCAAAAGCGCATGATTATCGGTGATTTTATCTTACCGAATGGCAATGAGGTACGTGTCATCAACGGGTATTTTCCACAAGGTGAAAATCGCGACCATCCGGTTAAATTCCCGGCCAAACAAAAATTTTATGCTGACCTGATGACTTATCTAAACGACGACTGCTCACCGGAGCAGAACATCGCGGTCATCGGTGATTTCAACATCTCTCCAACCGATTTGGATATTGGCATTGGTGAAGACAATCGAAAACGCTGGCTGCGTGATGGTAAAACCAGTTTCTTGCCAGAAGAACGCACAATGTGGGCTGAATTATGCAATTGGGGACTGATTGATACATTCCGCAGCCTCCATCCCGAAGTGAATGATCGATTTAGCTGGTTTGATTACCGCTCAAAAGGCTTTGACCGCGAGCCCAAACGCGGCCTGCGGATCGACACCGTTTTAGCCACCGCAACACTCAATGCCAAGGCAATCAGTAGCAAAATTGGCTATGCGGTGCGCGGTATGGAAAAACCATCCGACCATGCGCCGATCTGGACAGAGTTCGATCTGTAATCCGATAAAAACAAGAGAATTTCCATGTCTGTACACACAGTGACTTTGGTGCATAAAGAGTTTTATAATCCAACGATTATTAATCTGATTCTAAAACCACAACAGCCGATGCAATATCATGCCGGGCAGTACATTATGCTCGGCTTTAAAGAAGACGAGCTAAAGCCATTTTCGATTGCCGCCGCTCCTCGTGAAGACGGTTTGATCGAATGCCATATTCGTGATCATGACCAAAGCGAATGGATGCAGAGATTGTTTGCCTTAGAAGCCGGCGATCAATTAATTATCGAAGGCCCAAAAGAACAAATGCAGCTTGCCGACAACCACCTGCCGGCGATCTTCGTTGCCGGTGGCACCGGCTTTGCGCCAATGAAGGCACTATTAGAAGCCTTGATTCGCAAACAAGCGGCCATGCCAATTCATTTCTACTGGGGTGCTCGTTGTCAGTCCGACTTGTATATGCACCAACAGATGATTGACTTGAGCCAGAAGCATCCGAACATCGAGTATATTCCGGTGATTTCTGATGATGGCGATAATTGGAATGGCAAAACCGGCCTGGTTCACCAACAAGTGTTACAAGACCATCCAAGTCTGGAAAAATTCCAAGTTTACTTATGCGGTCCTTGGCCAATGGTACAAACCGCCAAAGAAGCCTTTACAAAAGCCGGTTTAAAAGCCGAACACTTTGTGAGTTAATGACGGCTTTACGCCAAAGGGCAAACCATGCAGCAGAGTAATCAAGTACCAGTATTACGGAAAATTTGGATGTCTGCCATGGTGCCGCTGCTTGCCTGCCTTAGCCAAAATGCGATGGCGCAAACCGACAGTCTACTGATCGAAAACAATCCTGAAATGCACTATAACGCTTGCCTACAAAAAGCTTTGTTAAGCCAAGCGGACAGCACAACTCTTGGTGAAGTGCGCGCCCAATGTCGTGCCGCTCAAAATGCGCTGAAGCCCTTGACGCAAAGACGCATTAACGAAGAAGTGACCGAAAAAAACCCATTTGTCATCACCCCGCATCGGATTAATTATGCGGCCTTTGCCTATTACAAAACCCCAATCAATCAAGCCCCTTTCGAAAGCCAGTCGGGAAAAGATCTGGCTTTTGAAAATCAGGAATTGCAATTTCAACTGAGCTTTAAATTTCCGCTCTACAAAGACTTACTGCTGCTTGATAAATCATTCGATTTTTACGCTGCTTACACGAACCGTTCTTTTTGGCAATTTTTTGATGACCAAGACTCAATCCCTTTCCGCGAAACCAATCATGAGCCGGAAGTTTGGGTCGAATGGGATGCCAATGTCGATATTTTGGACTTTAACTTGCACAAAATGATGTTCGGTGTAAACCATCAGTCGAATGGCCAAACAGGGACGCTATCACGTGGCTGGAACCGCCTCTTCGTGCAAGGCTTACTGCAACACAAAAATAGCTATTTAAGTGTTAAGACTTGGCAACGCTTTGATGAGCAGGATGAATTCGATAACAGTTTTGACTATCAAAAATATCTGGGCGACTACGAACTTGAAGCTGCCTATAAATGGAAAGACCGAACATTTGCCCTAACCGTGCGCAACCGCTACCAAATAAACACTTACGGCTCAATACAACTTGAATACACTCGCCGGATAAATCGCCGTTTCAAAGGCTACGTCCAATACTTTAATGGATATGGTGACAGCCTGATTGATATGCAACATTATGGCCAGAAATTCGCGATCGGCATTGTCTTAGTTGACCGAATTTAAACCCCATCCTTTTATACCACCCCCCCCCTGATTTAGACATTTGTGGCATACCTTCTTAATAAATGATTGATTATCATATTAATTTTAAAATTACATAAAAATTACATGGTAAACTTTATTTACTTTACTATTTTGCTAAAAATAGAAATCAACACACTTAATTCGGTAACTAAAAATGCAAATCAATCGTCGTAAATCAGAACGCTTAGAGTTTATGCAATCTTGTCGGATTAGCTATGATGGCATCATAGTAAAAGGAAAACTGCTCAATATCAGCACTGAAGGGCTACGTCTAGAAAGCACCCTGCCTGGTTTGGACATCAACAAAATAATATCTATTGAAATTGATACCGGAGTACAGAGCAAAAATCGCTTCATCCAGATTGAATTAAAAATCAAAAATCTGATACAAAACCAAGGTTGCTTCTTGATTGGTGGACAACTACTATCCAACTTTGATGTCTTCCGTCACTGGCTAGAACAGTTGGTAAACAAATTCAAAAGCGGTACCTCACACTTCATGCAACACCTCAGTGCTCATCAGGTACACACCGCGTAAACAGCGCGCACTTTAGCGATTAAACGGTTTCAGCCTACCTGAAACCACTGTGCAGAGTTCGCATCTTAGTTTTTCTGCTGTAACTGTTCAATCGCCTGCTTGTAGACCAACGCCGCTTCAGACTCTTGTCCTTCAGCTTCAAAACAGCGCGCTAACGCATGAAATGTTTCCAGTTGCGGCTCGATTCGTAAACTTTGCTTCAAGTAACTTTTGCCCATTGCCCACATCTGACTACGGCACGCTAAACGCCCTAATGTCAGCAGTAAAATCGGATTTTCTGACTGGGACTTACTCCACTTTTCCGCTTTTTTTAGCAGCTCAAACGCAGGCCCAAGCGTTAAACGTCCAAACTGATGGCAAAGTCGATTATCCCACTGACGCTTCAAGGCTTTTTCAATTAACTCGGCCACACCGACTTCTTCACCAAAACCGATACGCTGCTCTACATATTCCGCCAAAATAACCGGCTCTTGCTGTTCTTTACTGCTCAATTGATGCCAAAGATGGTCGAGCGCATCGACATCTTTGGTTTGGCTCAGCTTGCCGGCCCAGAGTTCTCGCTGTAACGACCATAACTCATCACGAACCAAAGCCTTACTTGCACGAATCAACGGCATTAGCCTCTCTAATTCATCCCACTGCTGTAACTGCACCAACACCTTACAAAATTCGGCTAAAACGGTTTCATGTTTCGGTTCTTGTTCATGCAGCGCTTGCAGCAATGCCAGTCCCTCCCAAGGCGCTTGTTCGAGCAACAACCGCGCTTCGACTAAACCAATCAACATATATTCTTGCGGATAAGCATCACGCGCTTGTTGTAAATATTTGTCACGGCGATCAAAGGCATTTTGATTTTGTGCCATTTTGGCCGCGCTAAGGTAGTTAATCAGACCGGCTTCACTCTGTTTGGCACCACGAATCAAGGCTTTTTCTGCCTTATACCATTCACCATATTCAAGTGCAATCATTCCCTCGGTCATCGCACCTTGCGCTTTAGAGTAGCGACGCATTTGGCTGCGGTTGCGCCAATATCTTGGAAAGCGCCATATTTTGATTATAAAATTCACCGCAAAATAGGCGGCAATAAATAGCACCAAGAATCCGCCCACGAAAAAGCTTAAACTGGTTTCGACAATCCATCCGCCCCAAGCCATCGAAACAATGCCATTGTCATAGAGCATTAAGGTCGCTAAAGCAGTGGTAATCAGTAAAGCGAGAGTCCAAGTGACAACTAATTTCATTGCGGCCTCCTAAGACTGCGCCGCATCGGCGATTTTGCTTACCAGTAGCGGTTTGCGCTGCAGCGCTTGCCACTGTGCAAAGGGTAATAAATCACTGCTAAAGGCTGACGCAATCGCCGGCGCTTGTGCTTTAGCCAACTGATTTAAGCGCTCTGTCGCCGCTCTTACTAAAGCGGGGGACTCCACTTGTAACGCATACTCCAAGCGGTCGATTTCCATTAACAGGCGCTGTTGGATAACTTCACGCAGCATTAAAGCTTCCACTTCTGTGACGCTCTCCGCTTCCCGTTTTTGGATTTTGACAAGACTCGATAACTTGTCCAACAAACCTTGCCAGAGCCCGCCGACAGGCTCAACTTCTGGCGTTGATTCTGCCTTGTCGATCGTCTGCTGTGGCAAGGTTTTCACGCGTTGACGTAACTGAGATAAATCAACAACAGGACGTTGTGCAGACTGGGCGGCACGCTGCTTTAACTGCGCAATGTCCTGGTCGACTAATAAAGTGATTGAGTAATTGAGTGTTTTGGGTAAAAGACCAACCGCTTGCTTAAACGCCAACAATTGTTGCAAAGTCTGCTCAATCGGCGCTTGTAACAACCACTGGGTATTTATTTTTAGCGCCCAGTACTGCAACTCCTCAAGCGAAAGTGTATTTGCTGGCCCCTGTTTTGCCTGCCCCTGCTTGAACTGTGCAGTAAGCTGTTGCTGCGCTTGTTGTATGGCATTAATCTGCTGTTGCAGAGTATTTTTAAGCTGACTTAATGCCTCCCCATCACTGGATGCCGCCTGCCCACTGGTCGCCTGTTGAATTTGCTGACTCAGTTTTTGTTCCAATGCTTGCAGCTGTTGCGCGTTCACCATAGGCTGTTCAGCCATGGCTTTCAGTTGTGTCTGCAAAGTTTGCAATGCTGCATTTTGTTGTTCTAACTGTTGCTCATAATCATGGCTAGTGATGCCCTGTACCTCAGACTGCACGTTTTGTGCCTGCTGTGATGCTTTCTGAATGTTCTTATCCAGAGTCTGTATATCCTGATCGAGATTAACAAAACGATTTTGCATCCACTGTTGCTGGGCAAACAGATACACCAAAGCTATGATCAACAGTAACACTAAAGCACTGCTGACGATTCGCTCTTTTAAATGCGTTAACCACTGCTTTACTTGTGATTTAATTCGCGATTCAGTAGGGCTTTGAGTTGGCTTCTTGTCACGCTGTGATGGTTCGTCTGGCGCTTCGGAAAGGACCTCGGCTTCCAACACATCATGATGCGACGCTAAGGTTGAATGATTTTTATCCGGCATAGGTTAACTCCAAAATGACAGGCCGCCCAAATGACCTTAAGTGGCGTATAAACGGCTGTTTTTGTTTATTGTAGAGGACTGACAAGCGTTTGCGTAAATTTATCTATGCCGCTTCCGCTATTCCGCATGGCGTTGCGCAAGATATGCGCGCAAAGCGTCTAAAACGCCTTGATTGCTCTGCGTTGGGATGACGCTAATTGGTCTTTGCCAACCAGCAGCGCGCATTTTATCGGCGATACGTTGGCTAAAAACAATCGCCAATTCAATAAAATCCCAGTGCGCGCAAGACGCCGATAAAACCTGCTTTTCAGCCACATCAAGTATTGCATTTAGACCACAAAAACTGTCATAGCTGCTAATCAATAGCACCGGATGCTGACTAACCCGAAAGGCTGGCCAAGAGCTTGCACAATAGGATGCCGGTTGACGTTTATAGACGTCTAACGCAGTAACAACCGCGCCACGCGCACGAAGAGTCGTAGGTAACTTATCCCGCCCGCCTTGCCCTTTAACTAAGAGAATTTTCTGACCGGACAAATCTTGCATTTGTGGATGAGCCAATAAACTTTCGCTATCAAAATGCTGTTGCGCCAAGACCGCAATCGGCCAACCTAACTGCAAGCCATAATCGGCGGTCGCTTTACCGATGGCGATTAAGGTTTGATGGTGAGCAAATTGAACATCAAGATGGTTTTGCTGCCAACCGCGCAATGCATTCACACTGGTAAACAACAACATATCGTAGGTCTGCACTGGCGAAGCCAAGGCAACCTCATCCAACAAAGCGATGCGTAAAGTTGGGCATTCCAAAACCTGCACCGTGTTTTGCTGAAGAAGCTGTGTTAAAGGCTGGGCTTGCTGCGCGGGACGCGTGTTCAGAAATGTGAGGTCTGCAAGTTGCAACATCAACTCAACCTTTTAGAAAGGGCTACGCCCTTGCGCCACTTAAATACATCTCGCAAGGGACATTATCCATTAAGAAGAGATTAACCTTTGTTGTGGTCGCCGGCATAAACCTCGTCCAGAATCGCTTTCGCGCCCTGTTCCAACAAAGCGTCACCAAGCACACGACCTAAAGCATAGGCTTGCGATTGCGGGCCAATCACTTGATTGCGAATAATTTGACTGCCGTCTAAACTAGCGACTAAACCACGAATTTTAATTTGCTGATTTCCTAAAAGCTCAGCAAAAACACCAATCGGCACCTGACAGCCACCTTCCAGACGATGATTCATCGCACGCTCGGCGAGGGTACGAATCTCAGTTGGCCGATGGTTAAGCACCGAAATAATTGTTTTGATTTCCTCGTCTGCCGCAAAATACTCAATCCCTAAGGTTCCTTGCGTTACCGCCGGCAAGCAATCTTCCGGGGTAATTTCATGGCGGATACGTGCATCTAATCCCAAACGCTGCAAACCGGAAGTGGCTAAAACAATCGCATCATACTCACCGGCATCCAGTTTGCCCAAGCGGGTGCCGACGTTACCACGTAAATCACGCACATCCAAATCTGGACGAATCGCCATTAATTGCGCTTTACGTCGTAAGCTTGAGGTTCCTAAAATCGCACCCTGCGGTAACTCGGCAAAGGAGCGGTATTTGTTTGAGACAAACGCATCCGTCGGCGTGTGACGTTGCAAAATGGCACCCAAAGCAAAGCCTTCTGGCAACTCCATCGGCACATCTTTCATCGAATGCACTGCAATATCCGCTTCACCTGCCATCATTCGGTCTTCTAACTCTTTGGTAAACAAGCCTTTCCCGCCAATTTTGGCCAAAGGCACATCCAGAATCTTGTCACCCTTGGTCGACATCGGCAGTAATTCAACGGTTAAGTGAGGATGCGCTTTTTCTAGCTCCGCCTTCACAAATTCTGCCTGCCACAGTGCCAAAGGGCTCTTACGGGTTGCGATTCGTAATGTTTCTCTCATGCTTGTTTCCAATTAGCCTGTTCATTTGTCTTAAACTCATGGGCATTTTACTGAAATCCTTAATGGGATTTCGATAAAATAGCCGCATCATACTACACCAATTCATAACGTATTTAAAACGCACGGGCTGAAGAGGTTACTTTGTAGGAGAATACAAAATGCTGTCGAACGTTGTAACACGCATATCACTTATCGGCTTGCTGGCCTTTCAAGCCGGTTGCGATAGCACCGCACTGGCCGGCAAACAGCACTCCTTGCCGGAGTTGCAAGACTTACAAAGCTTAGGCGCTCAAGCCAAGGCCAATGAGCTGCCGATTATGCTGATGTTCAGTGCGCAATGGTGTGATTACTGCGTTCTGCTCAAAGAACAAGTACTTAATCCGATGTCCATCAACGGATTGTATGAAGGCAAAGTAATGTATTTACGCAATGTGGCAATTGACGAAGATGATCCGATTCCGGATTGGCAGGGCAAGCCACTTAAAAAACGCGACTGGGCCTATCAAATTAATGCGGATTTAACCCCAACAATCGTTTTTTTTGATGGTCACGGCAAAGAAGTCGCTGAGCGTATTGTCGGCATTTCCGAAGTCACCATGTTTGCCGGTGTCGTGCATAACCGATTAAACCAAGCCTACCAAAATATGGGCTTGCAAAAACGTATTCCGGCCACCCCTGAGTTGTTAGAAATTCAGCAGCAAATGCCGCCGCAATAGGCGTCTTAGAAATTTAGAATTTACGCTTTGTTTGAGAGAGATATGAGCAACCAACACAACCAAGAAAAACTTTCCAGCGCTCGCTTTAGCGAATCAACAGATGCCTTTGTCGAAGCCTTTACCGCCTCAATCATGTTTGACAAACGAATGTATAAACAAGACATTCAAGGCTCGATTGCGCACGCAACCATGCTCAATAAAGTCGGCATTCTTAATCAACAAGAGTTGCAAGATATTCAACGCGGCCTAAGCCAAGTGCAGGCAGAAATTGAAGCGGGTGATTTTAACTGGTCGATTAAACAAGAAGACATTCACATGAACATCGAAGCGCGCTTAACCGCGCTTATAGGCATTACCGGCAAAAAACTGCACACCGGTCGCTCGCGTAACGACCAAGTTGCCACCGATATTCGTCTGTATATCCGTGATGAAATCGATCAAATTTTGCCGGAACTAAAGCGCCTACAGGAAGGTTTAGTGATGTTGGCAGAACGCGAAGCCGATACCATCATGCCAGGTTTCACCCATTTACAAACCGCACAACCAGTCACTTTCGGACACCATATGCTGGCTTGGTTTGAAATGATTAAACGCGATGTCGAGCGCTTGCACGACTGCCGTAAACGCGTCAACACCTTACCACTTGGCTCAGCAGCATTGGCCGGCACAACCTATCCGATTGATCGCCACTATACTGCCGAATTGCTTCATTTTGAACGCGTCAGCGAAAACTCTTTAGATGGCGTTTCTGACCGAGATTTCGCGATTGAGTTTACCCATTTTGCCGCAACGTTAATGATGCACTTATCACGCTTTTCAGAAGAATTGGTGCTTTGGTCATCGGCACAGTTCCAGTTTATCGACCTACCGGATCGCTTCTGTACCGGCTCCTCAATCATGCCCCAGAAGAAAAACCCAGATGTTCCAGAATTAGTGCGCGGAAAAACCGGTCGAGTTTACGGGCATTTAATGAGCCTTTTGACCTTGATGAAATCGCAACCTTTAGCGTACAACAAAGATAATCAAGAGGACAAAGAGCCCCTATTCGACACGGTGGATACGGTGAGAGGGAGCTTGCGTGCTTTTGCCGATATGGTTCCTGCGATATTGGTCAAAAAAGACATTACCTACGAAGCAGCCAAACGCGGCTTTTCTACCGCTACCGATTTAGCCGATTACCTAGTCGGCAAAGGTTTGGCTTTCCGAGATTCACACGAAGTAGTCGGTCTAGCCGTAGCGCATGGGATTAAAACAGGGCAAGACCTTTCGGAAATGTCACTAGAAACTTTGCAAGGTTTCTGCGACCAAATCACCGAAGACGTCTATGAAGTGCTGACCTTAGAAGGTTCGGTCGCTGCGCGTAATCATTTCGGCGGCACGGCGCCAAATCAAGTCCGCGCCGCTGTAGAGCGGGCTAAAGACTATTTAGCAGCGCAATAATATGCTTAACAAAAACCCGCTGTTTAGAGCGGGTTTTTAATTTAAAGCCTGTTAAAAATTAAGCGCATCAATCGTGAAATTGAATAACGGAACGCACTGCCATGTCTTTATAAACAAAACTATTCAATGCTTTTAAATCAATCAGGCACGCCATCCCAATAACCTCATACCCCACCTGTTCACAAAGCTGTGCCGCCGCGCCCATCGAGCCGCCCGTGGCGATTAAATCATCCAGCAAAACAATCCGACTGCCATCGCCTTTTTGCATTTCTAATTTATCACTGCCATATTCCAATCCATATTCGATTGAGGCGTGTACATTTGGCAACTTACCGGGCTTACGCACTTTAATAAAGCCTTTATTGTGTTTATAGGCCAAAGCGGCTGCAAAAATGAAACCACGCGATTCAATGCCCGCTAAACAATCTATGTTCGCCCACTCCTCCTGACTGAAAAGCTCGCTCATCGCATCGATTGTCTCGTTGAAACGGGTTTTTAAGAGTGGCGAAATATCGCTAAACAAAATGCCTGGCTTTGGAAAATCGGGTACTTGCGCTAAATATTGGGCTAATGGATGTTGTGACATAGAACTCTCTGTATTAAGAATAAAGTGACAATTTAAAAATATCCGCTTTCAGAAGATTTTCTTTTATTGCAGAAAACCGCTAAGCTAATAGCAGGCATTTTAACCATTTTAGACGGATTAAAAGAAACAAACGAGGTCGCAATGATGTTACATGATGATGGCAATTACGAATTTAGCCTACGCGATGCGCTACCAGGTAATTCCAGAGACTTAGTCATGCACCTGTTTACCACGGTTTCCTTAGACCGTATGTTAACTTTGTGGCAATCGCACGAGCCGGATAAATTTTTATTGGAAAAATATCGCGTTCACGCGGAAGAGTGGCCATTAGCACTGCAAGCCGCAATCATCGCTAAACTGAGTTATCTAAAAGTGGATGAACATTACAGCATTCACGAAATGGTTTATCTAATGAAAACCGCCTGTACTGTTTTAGGCAAACCTTTAACTGAAAATCATTTGAACGAAGTCATCAGCGTGCAGCACTCACAAACTCCAAAATTAAGTTTTTGGCTCTTAAAACTGGCTCAACTCGTGCAAATTAAACACAAATAAAAAAAACCCGCATTAGCGGGTTTTTTATGCAATAAAACAATCAGCCTATATTAAAAACCGCCAAGCAGATTATTAATGTTATCACCCAAATCTGTCACCAAATTCAAGCTTAATAAATCGTTGCTCACCGATGTATTATTGTCACCATTGCTGCTTTCATTTTCAACTTGTGGAGCCGTTCCACCCAACAAATCGCTAACAATAGTTGTCGTGTCATTGAACAAATCATCCAACGAATTATCGTCAACTAAGCCTAGGCCATCATCTCCGATTAAGTCAGTAACGCCATCAACCAATTGGTCAACCGAACCTGCTGTACCTTGATCTGAATTGCCACCTAGAAGACTACCAATGGCTTCATCAAGCGATTGCTCGCCTTGCAGCAGGTCGTCAACATCGGTTGTCACTGCATTCAAACCATCGTCTAAGTTTTCAGTGTCTGTCGGTAGACCCAATCCTGCCGTCAAATCATCCACTACGTCAGTTGCACCATCCACAACTTGGTCAGCAGAACCTTGTGTAATCTCTGCACCTGGCTCTCCGCCAAGTAAGCTACCCACCACTTGTAGCAACTCTTGCTCGCCTTGCAACAGGTCGTCAACATCGGTGGTCACCGCATTCAAACCGTCGTCCAGATTTTCACTGTCCGTCGGAAGACCCAATCCTGCCGTCAAATCATCCACTACGTCAGTTGCACCATCCACAACTTGGTCAGCAGAACCTTGTGTAATCTCTGCACCTGGCTCTCCGCCAAGTAAGCTACCCACCACTTGTAGCAACTCTTGCTCGCCTTGCAACAGGTCGTCAACATCGGTGGTCACCGCATTCAAACCGTCGTCCAGATTTTCCGTATCCGTCGGTAGACCCAATCCTGCCGTGAGGTCGTCAACAACATCGGTGACGCCATCCACAACTTGGTCAGCAGAACCTTGTGTAATCTCTGCACCTGGCTCTCCGCCAAGTAAGCTACCCAACACTTGTTGCAACTCTTGCTCGCCTTGCAACAGGTCGTCAACATCGGTGGTCACCGCATTCAAACCGTCGTCCAGATTTTCCGTATCCGTCGGTAGACCCAATCCTGCCGTGAGGTCGTCAACAACATCGGTGACGCCATCAACCACTTGGTCTGCTGAACCTTGCTTAATCGCTTCGTCCGGCTCGCCGCCCAACAAGCTACCAAGCACTTGTTGCAGATCCTGATCACCGTTCAGTAAGTCGTCCACATCGGTGGTCACCGCATTCAAACCATCGTCTAAGTTTTCAGTGTCTGTCGGTAGACCCAATCCTGCCGTGAGGTCGTCAACAACATCGGTGACGCCATCAACCACTTGGTCTGCTGAACCTTGCTTAATCGCTTCGTCCGGCTCGCCGCCCAACAAGCTACCAAGCACTTGTTGCAGATCCTGATCACCGTTCAGCAAGTCGTCCACATCGGTGGTCACCGCATTCAAACCATCGTCTAAGTTTTCAGTGTCTGTCGGTAGACCCAATCCTGCCGTGAGGTCGTCAACAACATCGGTGACGCCATCAACCACTTGGTCTGCTGAACCTTGCTTAATCGCTTCGTCCGGCTCGCCGCCCAACAAGCTACCAAGCACTTGTTGCAGATCCTGATCACCGTTCAGCAAGTCGTCCACATCGGTGGTCACCGCATTCAAACCATCGTCTAAGTTTTCAGTGTCTGTCGGTAGACCCAATCCTGCCGTCAAATCATCCACTACGTCAGTGACTTGGTCAACAATGTCGTCCACTAAGCCGGCCGTGATCTCCTCATCAGGCTCTCCGCCTAGCAGGTTATCCGTCAACCCAAGTCCCGGATCGACGTTCAATCCATCCAGTAAACCTTCTGTAATAGAACCTGCATCGACTAATGGCTGCAAGCCTTGATTTAATCCGTCTGCCAGCGTTTCACCCAACATCGGATCGCCTAATGGGGTTTGCTTACCTAAGCTATCGGTTAGACCTGTAACCAAATTACCTACTTCATTAAGTATATCCCCGACCGGCGTTAAGACAGGATCAAGAACATCGGTAACACTATCAACCGTATCTAAGACATCACCAACTGTGTTAAGAAGCTGCTCGTCGGTATTACCAAGGGCATCGTCAAGCATTCCTGTGACCGGATCTAAAACATTCAATAGAGGCACATCAACCAAGCCACCAAGCCCATCATTGGTGCCATTTTGAAGGAGATTCACATCCAAAAACTGGCGCTGTAGTGTGCTCGCATTTAAGCCGCCAGCATCTGTAACAGATAAACCATAGGTTCCGCCAATAATGACCCCGGAAGAAAGCAGTGATCCAAGTACGCTCGTGTCTTTAATTTCAACATTCGACATGGCTGCGTTGGCTTCGTCTTCAGTCATCGGACGACCATCTTTACGAGATACTGTTACAGTTTGACCATCATCGCTAACATCGTAGTTATGGGTAGAGTCATTCTCTGGCGCATCAAATTCATTGTTACCGATGACTTTGCTCAAGCCCAGCAGGTCTTGACCAACACCATTATCAATGCTCATCTCAGTTTGTTGAATTTCGTCTTCTTTGTCTTCAGCGATAAACTCTTTTTTAGGCTGATAGTTGACAACATCTAACGCACCTAGCTCAAGTAAGGTGTTACCTTGACCGCCAAATAATGGTGATGAAGCCGAACTCTCGGTATTCAGACTACCAGAGATTGAGAGCAAACCACCTAAATCCAAAATACCTGCTTGGCTTAGGCTTCCAGTCCCTGTATTGCCTTGTGCTTGATCAGCACCAACTAAACCAATTAAACGGCTTCCGTTATCAGTAATAATCGCATTTGGCGGCGTGTTATTAGAATCTGGAGGGGTAAAGGAACCACCGCCAAGTAAGATCGCATCTTCCGCAACTTGCGCAACACCACCACCCAGACCGTTAGTGTCAAAACCGGATGTCACACTTCCTTCCAAGCCCAAACGAGCAATAGTAACACCACCTTCATTGGCGCTACCTTCCTCACCGGCTGCAGTCGCTTCTAATTCATTTAAATCCAAGTTATCGATGTTAAGTTGACCTGCTGCCAACATTGCATCTAAGGTGCCTTTTGGAACTGCTGCCTCATCACTAGCGGCATTTGCAGGAACCACATCATCATTTAATATCAAAATCGTTGTGCTGCCTAAAGTCACTAATTCGCCATTTTTCATGTCGATTAATAAACTAGAAGCGTTCATTGTCTCAATGCGCTCACCTTGAAAAACTGGACTGCCTGCAGTCAGAATTCGCTCAACGCCAGTTTCTGGGTCAATCGCCTTAACAACGCCGGTAATCGACTTAACCGTTCCAACTTGAATAGCCATCTCTTCTCTCCAAAATTTTTTATTGTTTTTTTATAAAATTAATTCTTATATTGTTTTTTTGTACTTTGCTAGCAACCCTTGGGCAAAGGTTGCGAGCAAAATCCTCTCGGCTAACACCGAGAGAATTGACAAGAAGAATTAACCTAAAAGAGTCAATGAATCTAAGCTAAGAGCTGAGTTGGAGCCAAGGTTAATGATACCCAGGATTCCAGCGTCTGCCGAACCTGAACCTGAACCACCCAAAGAAGCAACAGAAAGAACGCCAGAACCGCCTAGTAGGCCACCTAGTTCATCAGGCGCAGCATCAACGATAATATCGACAACCTCGAAAAGCTTGTCTGCGTTCAAATCACCGGCCATTAAATTGGTAAAGAAACCATCATTACCGATTAACGCATCCGCAGTGGTGTAACCAGGAATTACATCATGTAACAACCCTGCAAATGCTTGGACGTCGCCACCTAGTGCGTTCGGGAAAACATCCGGAATAATCGTATCAACGACATCACCAGCAACCGGAATTTTCTTAGCGAATGCAACCATTACGTCTAGCGTATCGTGGCCAGTACCATCATTTGAACTTAACGCATTACCTGCAGGAATGGTTCCGCCAATCAAGTTACCTAGGAAAGAGAAGTCATGCAAAAACGCAGTCGCAATTGAGACTTGGTCGCCCAAAAGCGGATCATTGTGTAGATTAACAATCACTTCAGAAACAATTGGCTCAAGCGTTGGGAAAGATTTCAGATGGCCAACACCAGCGCCCAAAGCGTCACCACCAAATTCATCTTGCGTTGCGGCCGGAGAAAGCATCGGCAGAATTACATCTTGTGCAAATGGCAAAGATTTAATTATCGCAACACCTTGGTTTAGCAATTCGTTGCTTGGTGAAAACTGGTTGTTAAAATAAAAAATCGCATCGCCAAAAGGCAGCGTTTTGGTCATTAACTTAACAAAATCGTTAACGTTGGTTGTTCCATCGCCAGCCGTAGCGCCTTTGTAACCGAAACCAGCTTTCGTATTTAAAATGCCAATTAGGCCCAACATAGCGGTATCCATGCGAGTTGAATCATCCGTTGAATCAAAAGTATTGATATCACCAAACAATTTGTCACCCAGTACGTTGTTAAGTAGTAGTTCAGTTGCCATGAGTATTTACTCCGAGTAATTATTATTTTAAACGCTCGAAAAGCCGTCATTTTGTTTTATCTATCAGGCGTATTTTGAAGGCTTTAAGCCTTTCTCTTTCGAGATTGGTGCTTATCTTACCGTCTTAGGTAAAGCACCTCTACTGTCCATCGGTACAGGTTGTAAACATTTTTTACTGAAACATTCTTTTACTCTAGGGAAAATCCAATATTTTATTTATTATTCAATTACTTAGCTTAATTTTAGAAATTTCTTATAGGTAGTTTAAGCCCATAAATATAACGAGATGCTTATTTCTTTTTTTCTAAAAGATCCAATAAAAAATCGAATCATTAAATTGCAAAATATCTTTTACATAATGCGCATTTTCATAGCAGTGCTTTTTTTGTGGATATTTGTTAATCTATTAGAAGTATTTAGACAACTCTGAAAGAGGTTAACTATGAACACAATTAACCCTACAACATCTTCCGCTCTAATGAGTATGCAGGCTACGCAAGACTTATCAATGCGTAAACCAGCTGCAGCAGATAGCTCATCGCAAAGTGGTTCCGTCAATTCGGCGGCAAGCTCAACAACGGTTACTCTTAGTTCAGGAACAGCCGCTCCGGTTACTGATTATTTGGCTCTAAATCCACAACAAACCGTGCAAAGCCGTGATACTACAAGCCAAACTTCAATCAACGGCAATCAAACCAGCAGCGGCATGACGTATGCGAGTAGCCTACAAAATCAAGCTAACTATTTGATGAATGAAACCAGTCCGGTAAGCGAAGAACGTGGTGAGCGTAACAGCTAATTTTTATAAGCGGTTTAGAACCTAAGCGAATGTACGTTGTATTAAATAAGACGCAAATTTAAGTGGTTAATCACTCAGAGAGTGAAGAACCTAGCTGAACAAAAGTTGGTTTCTTGTCATCTCGAAATCTTGCAAAAACAGGCAATAATACCGCGCAGTTAAATTTTTCAAAGCCGCTACGTGCAAGCTTCAGTGATTAAAAAAAATAATACCCCTATAAGCAATTAAACATTCCTCAATTGTCTTTCAATTTTCATTCATTCTTTGTTTGCAAAATAACCCGTAAACTAATCACAACTTTATTAGATAGATTATTTTTTTTAATTTAGTTGGCTAAGTCTCTATAGTCTTTTTTCAAGTTTGCATCCCCTAATTGCAAACTTGAATGCTCCTCAGTTGAATTAAGCGCAGTAAGGCCAATTACTGCGCTTTTTTTATTTAGAATAAGCAATACAAAATTCATCCAAAAAATTTTCCAGGTCTCAAACAGGCGCGATTCTCTGCTCTCTCAGCCTAACCGCCTGAGTTTATGCACGATTTGCTTCTCACTTGTTTACAGGATTCACCAATGCAAGATTCAGAACATACTTATCGCTTTGGACGCGGCTCAGACGCCGAACATCGGCACGATCAAGCGCTATTCAAACAGTTACTAGAACAGCACACCTTACTACAAAGACAAACCTTTCGACTACCCAACGGTATTAAGGCACAAACCACTGCCGCCACACCAGAATTGGTTGAGATCCTTCAGCAACACGTTGTCGGCATGGAAAAGCGCTTTGCAAAAGGCCGCGCGATTCGTTCTTGGGATCCGCTGTTTGCCGCTTTATTTGAATATAAAGATCAGATGCAAATGGAATATCGAATGCTTGATAACGGCATCGAAGCGATACTGACCAGTGATGACCCTAAGTTAATCGAACTGATACATTGCCACGATTTAACCCTGCACGGTTTTGTGGAACAAGGATTTACTGCCAGTAAAAATCCAAGCCCGAAGCCGGACTGGCTAACTTGAAAAATAACAAAATGTCGCCATATAGCAAACATAGGTTATTAAGGAGTTTATGATGATTACCATGTGTCCTCACTGTGGCGGCCTAAATCGAGTGGCTGACGAGAAAATCCAGCAAGCGCCAAAATGTGCAAAATGCAAACAACCATTGTTTACCGGCAAACCATTAGAAATGAACCAAGAGCAGTTTAATCGTGCTATGCAAAAAACCGATCAACCTTTAATCGTTGATTTTTGGGCACCTTGGTGTGGGCCTTGCCAAGGCTTTGCGCCGGTCTTCGCACAGGCTGCAGTTCAGCTCGAACCGAAAGCACGCTTGATTAAAATTAATACCGAAACAGAACAACAATTAGCCATGCAGTATGGTATTCGCTCTATTCCAACCCTAGCGATTTTTCAAGGTGGAAAAGAAATCACTCGAATTTCTGGCGCAATGGATCTTAGTAATTTCACCCAATGGGTTAACCAACATATTTAGGAAAAACCATGGAACTTGGCTCAGCCGAACACAAAAAACTGCTGCGCAACAGCATTCTAAAAATTGCCTGGAAAACCGCTTCAATCGGGATTTTTTTGGGGATTTTATTGATTATCCCCAGCTTAGTGCGTGAAAACAGTTTTTCAAATGGATTGGCTTATGCCGGCTGGTCAATCATGCTCGCTTTCAGCAGCTATGCACTGTTTATTGCTTGGCAAAAATACCGCAAAGTGATGAAAGATTTTTAAGAACAAAGACAGTACCTGGCTTGAAAAATTCTACGAGACGTCAATTTTTCACCTAAGGAGACGCAGAATAAGCCCTCGTTGACCTCAGCAAGCTCTTACAAGGAGTAAATTCTAGGTTTGCTTCGAAATACATAGCCAAAGTGATGGACGGAAAGCGCAACGACGAAGTTACCTGTAAGCCGCTCACGTAGGGGCTTTGAAATGCGCTGTGTTACCTGTTTTTGTCAGGTCTAAACATGGCTAAAAACATCTGCCTTGCTCAGCTAAACGCTTCTATGCCTGAAGTCATTTGGACTTATTCAGTGTCTCCCTAAACTAAAACCAATTGGATTTTGATCCTTGTTTAAGCTCTTTGCAAAACCTTAATCAACCACTTGATATAGTTTTTAAACGTTGCCAGACTAAATTGGCGGTGCTTAAATTGGGCAAATAATTCTTCACGCCATGCCCCATCCGACGCACGACTATAAGCCGATTTTTCAAGCCTTTCGCGTAACGCATCGGTTGCCTTCACCTGTTGTTGCCAAGCTCGCCAACTCTGCATCACCGGCTGCGCCAACAAACGTGCACTCGCCCGCCAAAGTTCAGGCGCCAGTAGCGCTGGATTCTCTTGATGCTTTAGCCAATTCAATAACTGCCAACGCAACCAATAAAAACGCAACACCATAAAAAATAACAGCACACCACTTACAACCAAGCCAACTGCCGCTGCAAACACACTATACTGCTGCCAAGCTGCCAACACCCAAATCTGCTGTTGCGGCGCTTGCTGCACGGCCAATTTTCCGCTTTGCAAATCAAAATAACGCCATTGCCAGCGCGGCAAAAGAATCTTACCCGTACCCTGCAACCGCATTGGAATCCTCACCTGCGCTTGACTCTGCGAAGTTTGGGAAAACTCAATCGTTGGTGCAAACCATTCAAACTCCGAGTTTTTCGGTTGTTCCGCTAACAACTGTTGCATCGCAACAATAAACTCGGCTTGGCTCATTTGGGCACCCGACACCTGCCATTGCCAATACAACAGGTCTCCTTGCATGCCCCAAAATGGAACGGCTTGCGGTTGCAAAGACAAATGCCCCAACAAAACCTGCGGCGGCAAAAAACTTGGTAAAGGCTTAATCATTAAATCCAGTGGACGATCAAAAAACTTCCAAGGTCGATTTGAATTAGGCTGCTGCACCACCACAACAGGAGAATAGAATCGTTGCGGTTGCGCCTGTAAGTTGAGCTCTTCGGCTAACAAAGGTTGCCATTGATACCAACTTGCCAACTCACCGACAATTTCACCGCTCAATAAACTTTGCTGCCCAAACGAAACACCTAATCCGAGAGGATTTTTTTGCCAATCACCACCGATGAATGCCTCCAATGAAACCCGCAAGCCACTATCTGCAAGACGAATCTGCGCACGCCATGGCCAAGATTGACGCTGAAATACTGACGACTCCACCCCTTTTTGCCACTCAATATTCACCATTGAGTTAGGCAAAACCACCCCTTTTTTCCCTGTAAAATGCACACTCGGAACCAGCTCAAACGGACCAACTTGATAGGGATAAAGGTAATAGGTTGCACGATCGCTGCTGTACGAATGTTGCTGCACTATAAAATCTTCTTGCCATTGCTGCCAAGGCAAATCCGCTAACACCTTTTGCAGTGATTCACCAGACGAAGCGCGCACTTGCAAATGCAAAGCCTCACCCAGTTGAATTTGTCTATCGCTGACGCTTACCACCGCAGCCTTTGCCGGCTGCCAACTGAAAATCACGCCCATACAAAACAGCCATAAGTAAACCCAGCGGAATCGACTTACCATGGTTGAATCCCCGGAATCGTATGCGATGTTTGCTGTTCGGCATGAAAGCCCGCTTCGGCCTCAAAAAGACGCTTCAATAAACGCTGCTGCTGATTTTGCAAAGTCGCCAATTCACCAGCAAACTGCTCGGCATTTTTCAACTGCAACTGCTGATGCATAATCTCCCCAGCTATGGAGTCAACACCTCTCTGCGTTTGAAGACTTAACGTATCCTGCGTTAATTGATAATTTCGATAATCGGTCTGCTGCGGTAAAGGGGGCGTCTCGCCACTACGATCTCCACCTAAGGCATCCCCATCAGCGCCAACACCAGCTTCATCGGACTGCGAATTATTCGGTTTTTGGCCGCCATAAAATGCCCCGTCTTGCTGACGACCTTTACCGCGATTTTCACCCTGAGCATCATCACCAGAAGGGTCTCCTGATTCTCGATTCGCCACCTGTTGAGCATGGCGCTGCAGAGCAATTTTAAGATTATGTTCCGCTTGAGGAAATGGATTTTTATACATTAACGCTTGCTGATAAGACTCAACTGCAAACTCTGGCAAATTGCCTTTTAAATAGGCGTTACCAAGATTAAACAAGGCATCCGCGCGGGCACTATCGGTTTCGGCCAACCATGCCGCCTGCTGCAAATAACGCACCGCGCCAACATAATCTTGCGCTTTATAAGCCGCAGAACCTGCCCCAAACCAAGCCGGATATGCTGAGGGCACCGCTCCCAAATGAGCGCTCAACGCCACATATTCTTGCTGTGCCGCAACAAATTCCTGCGCTTGATACAACTCAAACGCCTGCTGTTCATCACTCAACCCAACCTCGGCGGCGAACGCCTTCTGAACCCCCAAAAACAAAGCACACAACAACAATAACCACAACGCATAAGGAGCAATAGCCGCCAACAAAAACAACAACGCCAACGCGATAAACCAAGGGGCGATATCCCACCACACCGCCTGCTGGGTTTGCAGGGTTTGTGCTTGCGATGTAGCACGCAACGTCTGTAACTGCTGCTGTAAAAAACTCAAATTGCCATCCGATCGCCAATAAACGCCATTTTTAGCGCGCGCCGCCCATTGCTGCAAACTCTGCTCTTGCAAAGGCGAGGTGACTGGCAAACCCTGAAAATGCATCCATCCAGAAGGCTGCCGAGTATCCGGCACTGGCTTTGCATCCAAAGACCCGATACCAAGCATCCACAACTGCGTACTGTCATCCTCAAGCCACTCTTGTAAAGGCAGCCCATTTAAATGTTGCGGCAAAGCAATTGGCTGTAAAAAGGGCGCTGCGCCATCACTGAAAACCACTACCGCCTTGGCACGCTTGCTTATCTGTTGCCGCTGGTCTTGCACAAATTGATTGAGTCGCAGATGTTGCAAAGCTTGCAAAATCGCCGGCTCCAGCCAAGAGCCATCCAACGGTAACATCCCTGGCGCCAATTGCTGCAAATCTTGCACGATTAACGACTTATCAAAAACCAGTGGACTAACCAGATGCGCACTGCCAGCAAACGCTAATAAACCGATACGATCTTGCGGCTGCAACTGCTTGCTAAAACTTTCAGCCAACAGTTTGGCTTGTTCAAAACGGGTGACTTGCGGCTGCTCAGTAATCAGCATCGAACGGGATAAATCCATCACCAGCATAATATCCACACCCTGCAAACGGCTACTCTGCTCAGCGTGTTGATAGATTTTCGGCCCAGCCAGAGCAATCACCAAACAACCCCACGCCAACAATAGACCAAGCAAAGGCGAAAAACGCCACCGCACGCGCTCAGTCAATCGTCCTGAAAATTGCAATTTCAGTAAGGGCCATAGATGCGGGTCAGCATAAACTTGCTGACTGGCTCTTTGCCGCCACCAACGCCAAACCAACAATAAAAGGGGTAAGAACAGTGCCCACAACCATTCAGGCTGACGCCAAGCCAAGAACTCTAATCCGTTCACTCAGAACGCCTCCTGCGGTTTAAAAATCAGCAGTAACAGCAGATAGGCTGCAAACAGCCCTAACGTTAAGGGCAAAAACTGCCAATAAATCGCTTGATAACCGGTTTCTTGCGGTGGTGCTTGCCATGGGACACCTTCCGCCTGATCGATTTTTTGCAGTACCGATTGCAGCTCTTGACCACTGCCGATTTGGTAATAGGCAGCATTGGTTTGCGCAGCAATTTGCTGCAAAAGTTCCGCTTTCAAAGGTTGATATAACAGGCCTCGAAATTGCCGAGTATCAGCCGCCTTTGACGTTGAACCAACCCCAATGGTATAAATTGGCACCCCCAATAATTGCGCATAATCAATCGCCTGCTGCACCGGCAGACGGCTTGGCTGATTATCGCCATCACTGATTAGAATCAACACTCGCTTACGCTGCTCTGGATTCGCAACCAGCAAGCTGCCCTGCTGCGTTTGCTTAAGAGCTAAGCCTAAAGCCTCTGCCATCGCCTCATCACTGCGTCCGGCCAAATAAGGGCGTAGGCGTTGCAAATACAAGCGTGCTGCTTGCTGATCGCCACTGAGCGCCATCAAATTAAAAGCACTTTCCGCGTAGACCGTAATCGCAAACCGATTGCCGGGCAGTTCGCGCATAAATTGATCCAATACCTGTTTTACCGCGTCCATGCGAGTTTGTGGTTGCCCGTTTTGCTGATAATCATTTAACAAAAAAGAGGCCGATGATTCGACCACAAACAGAAGGTCGCGCACGGTTTTCTGCTGCGCCTGTGGTTCTGGCGGCAGTGGCTGTTGCGGTTGCGCCAAGGCCACAATCAAACTGAGTAACAGCAAGCTGCGCAGCAGTTGTAAAATGGCACTTTGCCAAAATTTAATCGGCGTATTCCGAGTTGTTACGGCAGAGACCGGCGCTCTACCTGACGGCATCTGCGCCAACAAGCTATGCCGTGCACTAAGCACTTTAGCAAAGTGCCAATCTTGCCAATCCAGTAAGCCTTGCGGTTTTAACAAAGCCATTAGCCACAAGCCTGGCAGCAATATCACCAACCCTAAAAATTGTGGCTCGGCAAAGTGCCAACTGTGCCACCAATCAAGTAACGGTGAGAACTCAGCGCTCATGCGTTGTCTCCTCAGGCTTAGCAACTAAGCGCGAACGCAGCGGTTGTAAACGCGACCATCCCTTTAAAAAAGGACGTTGCAAACGGCACAAGAAGCCGCTAAAGATGATCCGCCAATAAACGGTCCTTAACTGCCGAAGACTTGTCGCCAAGGCTTGCTGCTGTGCAATTGAAAGGCGTTGCCGCTGACTGGCAAGAAAAGTGATTTGCTGCAAAGTGAGTTGTAGCGACCGCTGGTGCACCAATGGCAAATATGGAAGGCGCATCTGCCATTGTTGCAAAATTCCAACCAATCCCCACAGAGATTCCGGCGTATCCTGAACTTGCCATCTACGCAACTGCCACCAAAGTTTCCATACCTTCGAGGTACGGAGCAAAAACCAGATTAGCGCACACGCCAACAGCAACAATCCGCCCAATAACCATCCACTGAAATCCGGAGTGAGCAACACCGATTGTGGCGATATAGGTGGCAGAATATCAATTAATTCAGCCATGCTCTGCCTCCGAGTTACGGCCAATCCAAGCCAGCACACCTAAAGGATAAATAAATAACTGCTGATAAGCACTCGCTAAGTCCTCTAAAGCCACCTGCGTACTCACTGCTGCATAATGACCGCCACTTTGTGCCAAAACCTGTTCTAACTGCGCAAAATGCGCTTGCGCCCAAACTTGATAAGCTTGGCGCGCGGCTGAGCGATCCAAGCGCAACGCTTTACCAAGGGCCCCAACGAGCTGTAAACCTGGTGCGGACGGTAAGGCCACTTCAGCGGGGTCGAACAGCCAAAGAAATTGCAAATCCAAGCGGCGCTGCCAAATAGGAAGTTGCTTGGCAAAATGATCGTCTGCATTTAAATCATGCAGATCGCTTAACACAAAAATACGGCTACCACTGTCCACTTGCACAAACAATTCACCCAAGCCATGCGCCAAGCTTATCGAGGCTTTGTTATCAGTCGATTGCCAGGTATTTTGTGGACGATTAAGCTGTTTCAGGAGGGATAACACCAGAGAATGGCCATGTAAATTACTCAGCGACAAGCGCACGCAACCTTGCTCACTTAAAACCCATAGTTTCAAGGTGGCTTGGTTTTGCTGCGCCTGCCACGCAATTAAAGCGGCCAGCTTCAGCGCTTGAGTGACTTTAAACTGACGACGAGTACCAAACCACATACTGGCACGCATATCAACTAACAGACACCATTGGGCTTGCCGAGTTTCCTCGAAGCGACGGCTAAATGCCTCACCGCTGCGCGCCATTAAGCGCCAGTCCAGATGCCGTATTTCATCCCCCTGTGTGTACGGACGACTTTCCGCAAACTCCGTGCCGCTCCCATGTCGACGACTGTTTTGCGCACCTTGCAACGGCTGCTGCGAAAGATGCTTACTCCAATACGGCTGCAGTTGCCATTGGTCAAGCTGCGCCATCATTTCACCGCTTTGCGCTGAGTTCAGCGGCAAAAATGCCTCAGTTTGCATGATCCAAGACCGGAATCTGCACCAATTCAATAATCCGCTGAATAATTTTATCAGCGTGCCAACCATGAGCGTGCGCACTAAAGCTCAGAATAATTCGGTGGCGTAACACATCCGGCAACATCGCCTGTACATCATCGGGTGTCACAAAATCGCGACCCTGTAACCACGCCCAAGCACAACTGGCATGCAACAATGCCAAAGATGCTCGCGGTGACGCGCCAACTTGCAATACATCCTGCATAGCACTATCCAGTTCTGCTAAACGGCGCGTTGCAGTAACTAAATGCACCATATAAGCTTCGACAGGCTCGCTAACATACTGCTCAGCGACTTGATGCCGCGCTTGCATCACCTGCGCAGGGGTTAAGGCACTGTGTAAACTGGCATGATCTTCACCAAAATGACGCTGCCGATCGCGTCGTAAAATTTCCAGTTCTTCTTCTGGGCTTGGGTAATCGAGCAGAATATGCAGCATAAAACGGTCAAGTTGCGCTTCTGGCAAAGGATATGTACCGTTTTGCTCAAGTGGATTTTGCGTCGCCAAAACTAAGAAAAGCTCCGGTAAAGGGCGGGTTTTACCACTCGCGGTTACCTGTTTTTCAGCCATCGCTTCAAGTAAGGCCGACTGCACTTTTGGCGGCGCACGGTTAATTTCATCCGCCAGTACAATATCGTGAAAAATCGGCCCAGGTACAAAGCACAAAGCGCCAGTGTCTTTTTCCAATACATCCGAACCAACCACATCACCGGGCATTAAATCCGGAGTAAACTGAATCCGTTGAAAGCTGGAGTGAATCCCTTCTGCCAAGGCTTTAACCGCCGTGGTTTTGGCCAAACCCGGAGGCCCTTCTAGCAACACATGCCCACCCGTCAGTAACGCCACCATTAACTTATCAAGTAGCGGCTCCTGCCCAACAATCACGGATTGTAGATGGCGTTTTAGCGCTGCAAATTCTGCTTGTGCTGGCATGGTATAGACCCTTTAAATTCAGACGATAAATCGACGTATAAACAGTAAGTGAATCTTCATTGCATGACGTTGACAGCCAGCATAAATAAACACAGACCTGAACTTACGCAAAACGTCATCATCGCACGCACTGAATTTTACCTTGAGCAGGTAAAACAACACCGCGACTTGACAAAGAAGATAAAAAGAATGGCGATGAAGCTTTCCAAAGTCAAGAGACATTCATGCCGATATTAAAGCGCTCGTTTTCCAACACCCGGTAAAATCAAAGCCTTAAAAACAAAAAAACCTCAACAAAGAGGTAAAGAGCATCATCAAGTATGGTTTTCAAAAATTTAAAATAGCTAGATCAGAGCGAATGGCACACTAAAAACTAAATCAATCCGCCCTCGACCAGTTCTTCCAGAAATACCAAAATCAACTGGTCAAGATTAGGGAGAGACAGAATAGGTCTTCATTGACTTGTTCTATCTCTCCTTAGAATCGATGCCACTTTCAATTACATTGGCGTATTGCATTGAAAATGGCCACGGTTGCATTTTTCCCAAAAAGTCTTTTATATTTACAGCATTCAACCATTTGGTTGAATATTACTTGCATTGCCCTAAAAATGTCAAAACTTATTTTAAAATCAATAATTAAACTTTTTTATCACACACCATAAAGTAAAACTAAAAAGACACTGAATAAGTTTACATCGCTTCAGCGAGGTGTTTAGCGCCTTGCTAGGTTAAAATAAACTGATGTAAATGGAACCGTGTAAAACGAAATGGAAACCGCTAATTTAAAACTCTGCCTATTTGAACAGCTTGCCCAAATCGGCAAATCCCTCGGACACGCCAATCGCCTGATGATTTTAGATATCCTCGCGCAGGCGCCGCAACACGTTGAAACCCTAAGCAACAAATTGCAATTGAGCATTGCCAATGTCTCCAAACATTTGCAAAGCTTGAAACAAGCCGGACTAGTTATCTGCGAAAAAAACGGTTCGCAACGCATTTATCGCCTTAGCACACCGGAGATTGTGCCGCTAATTCATGCTATGCGCCAAGTTGCAGAACAGCAAATGGCCGAAGTTTCACAAATTTTGCATCAACAATTAAACCCCAAAGCGCCCTTAATGCCGTTCAATCCGAAAGAACTTAAAAAACATTTAGACGCTAACGAGATCACCCTATTGGATGTTCGTCCGGAAGACGAATATCAATTCGGCCATATTAAAGGGTCGATTAATATCCCAATCGACCAACTGGCCGACAAAATGCCAATGCTGCCCAAAGATAAACCATTGATTGTTTATTGTCGCGGTCCATACTGCTTGTGGTCTTATCAAGCGGTTGAACAACTCAACCAACAAGCGTTTCAAGCCAGCCGTATGGCGCAAGGTTATCCAGATTGGCAAACCCTACCGCAAAGCTAGGCTATATCAGCGTTGGCCAAAAAATCTAGCGCAAGAATCCACAAGCTTATCCACAACCAGTAGTGAATGAAAACTTTACTTACGCTAAATATAGTAGGTATTTCATCTTAACAAGAAACTCTACCTACATTGCCGAAACAACCTGCTCAATCGCTAAAAAACCGCTGTTCCGCTACTGTGGGGTATTGCACACCATCACAGCGCGCAGAGGTGCCGGATAGCCTTCAATGGTTTTATTGTGGTCTTGCGGATCCAAAAAACTTTGCAACGAGTTCCATTCCATCCATTCGGTGCTACGCTGTTCTTCAATCGAGGTCTGGTCTAAATCAACACAACGCACATTCACCAATCCACAACGGCGCAACCAGATTTCCAGTTCCGGCACAGACGGCAAAAACCAAACATTACGCATTTGCGCATAGCGATCTTCAGGTACCAACAGCTGACCAAATGATTCCGGTACCACTAGGGTTTCCAGAACCAATTCGCCGCCCGCCCTCAGCTGTGCCTTAAGCTCATAAATATGATCAATCGGTGAACGACGGTGATATAAAACGCCCATCGAAAACACCGTATCAAAAGCGCCACCCTTTGTAGACACGGGTAACTGCTCTAAGGTCAGCGGCAAAAAATACGCTGGTACTTGCGGACCAATAAAATGTTTCATCACCAAAAACTGATTCAAAAACAACAAACTTGGATCAACCCCTACCGCCAATTGCGGACCTTCTCCCGCCATCCGCCACAGGTGATAGCCACTGCCGCAACCAATATCCAGCACTTTACGTCCGCGCAAATCTGCCAAATGTGGCCGTACCCGCTGCCATTTCCAATCCGAACGCCACTCAGTATCAATAAAAATATCATGGACCGAATATGGCCCTTTACGCCACGGATGAAATACTCGCAAGGTCTGCCGCAACGCTGCTTTCTGCTCAGCACTCAATGGCGAACCCTCTGCAACACTCACCGTATCGGCATTGAGATTAAAATTATGGGCTTGCGGATAAAGTCTAATCTGCTGTAACGCTTCCAACCAGCGCGGCAAATTTCCATTGCCTTCGGGATGCAAAGCATCATCAATCAGAGCCGGTAATTGCTCGCGCCAAGGTTGTAAACGCTCTTCTTCAAGATGCGTCCAAAAGCTCTCATAGTGTTGTTTCACGTGAAAACTCCTTATTTAACCGCGATAAAAGAGGCAAAATTATAAGCCTGAAACCAAATGCCGGCACTGCTAAAACCAACCGTTTTAAGACGCTGAAGATGGGTCTGCTCGCTATCCGAAATAAGGACGTTTTCTAAGGATGAGCGCTTTTGACTAATCTCCAGTTCAGAATAACCGTTGGCACGCTTAAATTGCCAATGCATATGCTCAATACTGGCCTGCAAAGTCGTATCCTCAAAATGAATTTTTTCCGACAAAATCAGTACACCGCCCGGAACTAAACCATCATAAATTTTCTGGATAAGCGGCTGACGCTGTTCTGGATTGATAAACTGCAAGGTAAAGTTAATCACGACCACCGATGCATTACTAATTTCAAAATCGCACATATCGGCGCAATGCAATTCAACCGGCACATCCGAATGAAATGCTTGAAGATACTCATGTGCGCGCTCTACCATTGCACTGGAATTATCCAAAGCGATGATTGAGCATCCCGCTTCGGCATCCAATGCACGGCGCATGGTTAACGTCGCCGCACCAAGAGAACACCCCAAATCATAGAGTCGCGTATGCGCTTTAGCGTGCAACTTAGTCAGTTCACCAATGCCGGTCAAAATGGTTTGATAACCCGGGACAGAGCGCGAAATCATGTCCGGAAAAACCGCCACAACCGATTCATCAAACTGAAAAGCGCCGACCGCTTCATGTACTACGTTATAGAGCGTGTCTTTTTGCGTAGGGAGTTTCATAAACATTCCTCAACTAACTTTTGGTCCATTTCAATAGCGCGATGGGCGATTGGCAACGGCATTCAAATTCCATGCCTGCGGTGTTTTACTCGACTCTAACAGCACTTCAAATTCGTCTTCCAAATCGGCAAAAAAATCAATACCCGTTCGGGCTTCTATTTCATCAATCGTACTGACAAACTTGTTCAAACTTTCATTAGGTCGCGCGGTTTGCGGGAAGATAAACGCCAACGCATTCGCTGGCTGTTCTTCGTTGCTCGGGCGAATCAAAATTTTATAAAAAGCCACCGGAATGGCCACCGAAGAATTTTTGAGCGATTTGGGCGCCGTATCAAAAATCGGCCCCGTCACCACCCAAAAATCACCATATTGTTTGGAAAAATCATTCGCGACGATCTCCTCCAAGCGCTGCCATGATTTCTGATTCAAATTCGGTTTTTGTGGGCTGATATTGGTCATGGTAAAAGTGTCCAGCTGCGCTTGACGACCATAGCGGGTTGCAATCACATAATTTGGCGCCATGTGGCCGCGATCATAACCAGAACCAGTGTAATCATCATGCGAGATTCGACTTAACGAAAACGGTTCACTTTGAAAACGACTAGGACGCGCACCCGATTCAAACTTTTTGGCCGTCACTTTGTAAGTCACCCAAAGCGGATTTTTTAACGCTTCAGAGTAGGCCAACATAAAACCGTCATAACGCAAAATATGGCTAAAATCATAACCAGAATGTAGCTGAACGATTTGCGGCACCCCCATATACGCCATTTGCGGACGTGCATAGAAGCGCTCATAGGCATACCAAAGCGCCACCGCAATCAACGCAAATGCCCACCATTTTGGATGACGTATTAAGATGCGAAACAGCGGTTTCGCCAAACTGGACAATTTCATATAAGCTCTTAATTTCGACTGAAAATCAGCGCCCATTATACGAAATTAAGACGCGCTAACCATGCCAAACACATCGCTAAATATTGCGATTAAGCGATCCGTTTAGCGCGCAGATGTATATAGCGCGCCAAATTTCGATAGGTTGGTTGACGGCAGTAACGGTATTCCAATGCCAGCAACTGCTCGCTATCACTATGCTGCATCGCCTCCTGCCCCATATAATCATGAAAAACTCGAATACCGGTATGTACTTCAATTTCAAACCCCCACTGCGCCAGCCAATCACAAACCTCTTCCGGTATTTGTGGGTTAGGCGGTGTGAGCTTTTTGCCTTTTCCGATATACTCATCGTTCAATAAAAATGGCAAACGCCAACCCCCTTTCAAGGCATTGCTTATCACCACCGCATTGCGGTTATAAAACAACAAAGACAAGGTTCCACCGGGCTGTACCTTCTCGGCAATGGTTTGCAAGGTCGCTTTCGGCTCGGCTAACCACTCCAATACCGCATGAAAAATAACCACGTCAAATGGTTCCAACTGTTGTGCAATCTGTTGCGCCGGCCCTTCAATAAAAGTGGCAGACAATTCTGCGGCGGCAAAATTGGCTTGCGCGCGTAATAACATCTGATGCGATAAATCACAAAGTGTCATCTGGTGACCGGCCTCAGCAAACCATTGGCTGATTTGCGCAAACCCACAACCAGCATCCCAAATCCGCAAAGGCGCACTCGTTCGTAAGGCTTCTAAATCCTCTTTTAGCAGCGTTAACCGCCACTCACCCTTTAACGTGTCGTAGACCTTTTTCTCGAATTTATCGACTAATTTATCGAAATTGCGATCTTGCAATGGGGAAGTTATTGGTTTAGCAGAATCTTGTTTCATGCATGGTTTCTCAGCGACAGATAAATTCAACGAAAGTTAAGGCGACACAGAATCAATCCTAATTGGAAATTATTCTGTGCCCAATAAATAACAAAATGAAGCCGGCTATATTAGCCGAGTCTTCCGACAAAACGTAGACAGCTCGCGACTTTTCTTAAAATTAACAGGCACTTATATAAGTTTTACCTAAGACTAAAGTGATTTTTTTAATTTTCCTTAACTGGGTGAGATTCAGTATAAATAGAAAGAGTCTATAAAAAGGACTCAATAAAAATACTAACTCAATGAGGGCTTATTCTGTGTCTCTCTAAATTAGATCGAATTACTTGAATATTGAATGGCTATTGTTAAAACCTTGGAGGTTGATATGGCAACTGAAATTTCACCAAACCTAATTCAAGATCACTACACCGAAAGCGGTGAACACATTGTTTCACGCGGCTGCAAAGTCTCTGCCATTGGCACTTGGCTGAAAAAAGGTGCTTTGGATATAAGCCATGCACCGATTGCCTCTCTGTTTTACGGCGCAATTATGGCGCTTTGCGTCATGCTGGTTTACACCAGTTTTCAACAACAACCCATTATGATGTTTAAAATGGCAACCTTATTTGTCATGCTAACCCCCTTTTTAGCAACCGGACTCTACGCCACCTCCTGCCAACTCTCGCGGCACCAACAGCCAAACCTTATGCGCAGCCTCTTTGCTTGGCGACAAAATAAAGCAGAATTTGCATTTTTTGCCCTATTACTTGGGGTAATCATCGCTATTTGGAGCCGTATCACTCCACTGATTGGTGCCATTATCGAATCCAACTCGCTCCTCATCGTCAATCCGAACCAAGGTGTCATGAGCTTTCTAACGTCCGAGGCCGGACAAGCCTTTATGATGTATTTCTTGATTGGCGCCCTGTTTCTCGCTGCGATTGTTTTTGCACTCAGCGTCGTTACCATTCCACTCTTATTACGCGACCGCAATATCGGCGTCATTTCCGCGATGATTTTAAGCGTCAAAGTGGTAGGCCAAAACAAATTGGTTATGCTGCTTTGGGCGCTCACTATCGGGGTTTTAGTGAGCATCGGGATTGTCACGCTCGGCCTAGCGATGCTGGTTGTTATGCCTTTGCTCGGCTATGCTTCATGGCACGCTTTTAACGACCTTATCGAAGTAGATGATAAACAATCTATTTACGACATCGACGTTTGAGAAACACAAACTCCGCGCAAACTGCCAAGGGGCTTCATAAAACAACGGCAAAGCGATTATTGAACACGCAAACTGAGGATACTCTTGCACGCTTTGCCAAATCAAAATATTGCTTAGCTATAACCATCTGAAATGGTTGATGACGTCTTTACTTTTCCTTTAAATGAAAAAACCCAGCATTAATCGCTGGGTTTTTGATTTTGATGTTTCGTTAACAATGTTACTCGCTGCGAATAAACTCAGCGGCAGCGGCGGCTAAATCCTCATTCGCAAAATCGAGGAAAAAGTGATCTGCATCTTCTAAAGAAATTACGTTAATCTTGCCTGCATCTGCCAAAGGAGCAATCTTCTCAGGTAAATCTGCAACCACATCATCCGCCGTGCCGATTACCACCAAGGTCGGTTTGGCAATCTCTTTCAGCAACGTCGGTGTATCAAACTGCCCCTTAACCGTGTAATAGTCGGCAAAAGCGGCTGCACTAACTTGCGCATCTTTACAGTAGATAAAATAAGTATCTTTTAACATCTGGGTTCCTTTGCCCGCTTCAACCATCTGCTGCGCTTGCTGCAAAATCGGCGCTAACGGCTTACCGGCTTTATCAGCATAGTCCTTCGCCGATTGCTGTTCACCCGTTGCCGGCGCAATTAAAATGACTTTCGCCACCTGATCGCTATCGCGCTCTGCGGCATACCAAGCCGTTTGATTTCCACCGCGCGAATGCCCCATCAAGGTCACTTTCTCGGCGCCCTGTTGCTGCAACCAAGTCATCCAATAACCAATTTCATTGAGCGCGTCCGTGTGCTTGTGAGTATGTGGCACAGCACAATCATACTCGCCATGGCGATTATCCAATCCCAAGGAGAGGTTAATGGCCAATGAGCTAATGCCGTTATTTGCCAAATTTTTCTGCAAAGCGGCGTAGGTAGAGCGCTCTTTATGCGTTAAGGTTCCGTGGGTTAATAACACCATTTCATCCGCAAACCCTTTACCATCTGCCAACATTAAATTCGCATTCAGAGTCAGTCCCTGCTGCTGTTGCGTTACCTCTTGTGTTGTTGCTGCATAGGTGCCGGGCGCATAACCAACACCGCTGATTAATAAAGCCCCTAAAATTGGCGCTAGCCATCTCTTTTGCATGCTTATCTCCTTAAAAACCGGTTTTGTAAACACCACAGCTGGGTTGCTGAGGACAGCAAAATCATAGCAAAATGGATGGTTTTTCCAAGGCTTATTATCAATTTTATTTTTCACTATGGATAAACAAAACTTATGAAAAAGTAAAGATAAACCATTCGCTTGGCGCAGCACCCAATTCAAGCAAGGTAAAAACCTGTACAAAAAATGACAACACTGGGGAAATCACCGTCTGACGCTTTAGCCACCGAAAGCTTTGCGTATAATAGCCAAAAAAATTAGCAAGGAATGCATTGCCGTGTCAGCCAACGAATCGACCCTACTTGCAGGTTTTCAACAACTGCAACAGCAAATCAACCAACAGATTATCGGCCAACCAAAACTGACCGAACGAATGCTTATCGCTTTACTCGCAGACGGGCATATTTTGGTCGAAGGACCGCCAGGACTGGCAAAAACCAAAGCCATCAAAACCCTGTCGGAACTGATAGAAGGGAGTTTCCATCGGATTCAGTTCACTCCAGATCTTTTGCCATCAGATATTACCGGCACGGAAATCTATCGTCCGGAAACCGGGTTGTTTGAATTTCAAAGTGGACCGATTTTTCACAATCTACTGTTGGCCGATGAAATCAACCGTGCACCTGCAAAAGTTCAAGCCGCCCTTTTAGAAGCCATGGCCGAAGGACAAGTCAGTGTTGGCAAACGCTCTCTACCAATGGCACCACTATTTATGGTGATGGCCACGCAAAACCCACTGGAACAAGAAGGCACCTATCCATTGCCGGAAGCGCAGTTGGATCGCTTTATGATGCATCTCGAAGTGGATTACCCAGAAGCTGAAGCAGAGCGCCAGATTTTAGACTTAGTTGAAAACGAAGCACGTCAAAACGAATCCACCATCGGCGTTCAGATGACACAAACGCAATTGTTTGCCGCACGCCAAGCGGTGCTCAATCTTTATATGGCTGACAGCATTAAAGACTACATTGTGCAACTCGTCATCGCCACGCGCCAAGGCGAGAAATACAGTCAAGAACTGGCTGACTGGATTGCCGTTGGCGTCAGTCCCCGTGCGACCATCGCCCTATCACTTGGCGCACGCGCCCACGCGTGGCTCAACGGCCAAGAGTTTGTCACCCCAGACAATGTTCAGGCCATTATTCACGATGTCTTCCGACACCGCCTATTGTTAAACTTTGAGGCACAAGCGCAAAACCTGAGCGAAGACGACGTGACCGATAAAATACTGCAATTGGTTCCGATAGCCTAACGTATTGACCCTAATGAACGAGACGATTTATAGCCATCTTGACGAGCTGATTGCTTGGCGGTTTCACGTGAAGCAGAAAAAACTGCTGAGCCAGCAAAAACTGCTCGCCAGCAGCCAAGGGGATCACCATGCAGTCCGCAAAGGACGGGGGATGACATTCAGCGAAGTGCGACAGTATCAGCCCGGCGACGACATTCGACATATCGACTGGCGCGTCACCGCACGTACTCAAAAAGTCCATACCAAGCTGTTTGTTGAAGAACATGAGCGTCCAACCTTAATTTTAGCGGAGCAAACGCCAGCGCTCTTTTTTGGCTCACAAGTGCGCTTAAAAACCGCGCAAGTTCTCAATTTAGCCGCGATTATCGGCTGGGTTGCTCTGCAACAACAAGAACGTGTCGGCGGCATCTGCTTTAATGGTCGCCAGCAGATTTCGTTGCCGCCTAAAAAAACACAGCAGAACCTACTCAATTTTTTACAGCAAACCGTTGACCTTCAGCAGCAACTCGAAAAACCGGGCATCACCCAAAGCCAGTACTGGCAACAAGCATTACAGCAGCTGCAACGCAATTTAAAACCCGGTTCTAAAGTCTTTTTAATTGGCGATATGCTGCAATTTGATGCCACTTTATTGGCCAACTTGAAACAACTAAAAAGCCATGCGGAAGTTGTCGCCCTTCATGTATTTGACCCTTTGGAACAGCACATTCCCGAATTGGGCTGGCTCAACATCCAAGGACTCCAAAATCAACTGATGCGCTTAGATAGTTTTCGCAGCAAAACGCGCCAAAACTACGCCGATCTGTATCAGCAGCAGTGGCAAGAAACTCAACAAGGCTTCCATCGATTACGCATCCCGCTCTTAGCCATCAGTAATCAAGAACAGCCGGTAAAAGCCTTAATCCAAAAACATTTAATCGGCTAATGCGTCATCCCGGCTGGCGATGCAAAATAAATTTTTACCGACCCTAGGACACCCTTATGGACCCACAGGTTTTACAACAACTGCACGACATACAACTTCCCGATCCGATCGGCTGGTGGCCTCTGGCTTTTGCATGGTGGATTTTATTGCTCTCGGTCACCTCAATTATCATCGGCATCATCTGGTATTTTACTGACCAAAGACGTCGCAATGTCTACCGTCGTCAAGCACAACGCCAGCTACAACAAATCATGCGCCAAGATAGCCCCGACACAAATAAAATCCTACAAATTAACGCGCTCCTTAAACAGGTTGCTATTAGTGCATACGGCCGCCGTCGCGTGGCGGCATTACATCAAACCCAATGGCTGCAATTTCTTCAACAAAATGCTAACTACATTCCGCAACCCCCAAGCATTCCACAACACAGTGATCGAATTTATGCCCCACCAAGCCAACAAACCAACGAGCTGATTAATGCTTGGCACGATTACGCCAAACGCTGGATTAAAGGGCATCATCAATGAGCTTATCCGCCTACTTAGCAAACTTTGAATTCATCTGGCCATGGCTGTTTGCGTTCTTACCACTCCCGTGGTTACTGCGCATTTTGTTACGTCCAGCGGCGCAAAACCAAAGTACACTCTTTGCCCCCAATATCGTGGCGCGGGTCAGACATTCACTGCCCAGTGAGCACCTTGTAGAACCACAATATCCACGTTATCGCGTGCCATTTGGTTTCGCAGTACTGTGGTTACTCCTCATCATCGCAGCAGCACGTCCAGTCTGGTTTCTGGAATCCACCCCCTTTCAACAAAGCGGCAAAGAGATGATGCTAGCGGTCGATTTATCTGGCTCCATGCGCCGTGCGGATATGTATCTTGGCGGCGAAAATGTTGACCGCTTAGAAGCCGTAAAAACCGTGGTGGCACAATTCATTGAACAGCGTCAAGGCGACCGCATGGGTTTAGTGGTATTTGGCTCACAGGCGTTTCTGCTCAGTCCTCTAACTTACGATTTGCAGACGGTTAAAACCTTACTTAACGAGAGTCAAATCGGCATGGCCGGACGCAATACCGCCATCGGCGATGCGATTGGCTTAACCCTCAAACACCTGCGTAAAACAGGCCAGCAACACGCGGTTTTGATTCTCCTAACCGACGGTTCTAACACCAGCGGCATAGACCCACTTGAAGCGGCCAAACAAGCACAAAAAATGCACTTAAAAATCTACACCATCGGGGTTGGACAAAGTCGTCCAAATGGGGCAATTATGCCAAGCAGAACGGATATGGATGAGCCGACTCTCAGCAAAATCGGCGAAATGACCGGCGGACAATTTTTCCGCGCCAACGACACAGCTGAGTTACAGCAAATCTACCAATACATTAACCAGCTCGAAGCGGTGCAACACGACGTGTTCAGTTACCGTCTGCGCAGCGAACTGTTTTTTTGGCCGCTCGGTGCTGCCTTACTGCTAAGCTTGCTCTTGGCTTGGCTGCAACTGCGTAAGCTTGGAGGTTAAAATGCTCGGATTTGACGTAACATTTCTACGTCCATGGTGGTTTTTGGCGCTGCTACCGGCAGCATGGTTGCTGTGGAAAGCTTGGCAAGTCAAAGCCAAACAAGGAGCATGGCATCAAATTATCGCACCGCAATTTCGTCAACTGCTATTGTCATCGCCGCAAAACCAATCCGTACTTGGACAGCGCCTATTCTTAATGGTTCTGGCGTTTATTTGGCTGTTAATCACTCTCGCTTTAGCTGGCCCGAGCCTAAAAAGCGTGGAAATTCCGGCACAAAAATCACAACAAGGCACGGTGATTGTTTTGGATTTATCTTTATCCATGCTGGCAGATGACCTTAGCCCCAATCGTTTAACCCAAGTACGCTACAAACTCACCGACCTACTCAGCCAACATCCGGAAATGCCGGTGGGACTGGTTGCCTACGCTGGCAGCGCGCATACCATTACGCCGATTTCCGAAGACAATCAAACCCTACTTGGCTTATTACCGACACTCAATCCATTAATCATGCCGCAATATGGCTCTAATCCGCTCGCCGGCTTTGAACAAGCCAAACAACTTCTGGAAGGCGCGCACGTCACCCAAGGACAGATTATCTGGATTAGCGACGACCTTGAAACCGAGCAAATCAATCGCGTACAACAATGGTTTGCCGAGCATGATTATCAACTGCGTATATTGACCGTTGGTACACAACAAGGCGCGGCGATCAATGTGCCGGAACATGGTCTGCTACGCGATGCCAACGACCAAGTGATTATCGCGCAACTGCCAGCGCAACGTTTTGCGCAACTCAGCCAAAATTTACAAGTGCCAATTCGCTCGCTGCAAGTGCAAGATGAGGATCTTAATTGGTTACTACCAACCAACTTTGCCGCTACCGATGCCCAACAAAAGCAGGAAAAAAGCGTGCTTCATCCTCTTGATGAAGGGGCTGCACTCTTGTTGATTTTAGTGCCGCTGATTGCCTTGCTGTATCGACGCGGCGTACTCTTTAGCCTTTTTCTTATCCCTTTTGTGGCTGGGCTAAGTAGCACACCGCAAACCGCTTATGCGCAAAACGCAAATGAAAACCGTTGGGAAGATTTAGGCAGTATCTTCCAATCGCATAATCAACAAGGCTACAAAGCGTTTCAGCGCGAAAACTTTCAATCCGCCGAAGCGCTATTCGAAGATAAACAGTGGCAAGCTTCCAGCCTATATCGACTAGGACGTTATCAAGAAGCGGCTCGGCTATTCGAGCAAGACAAAAGCGCGAAAGGACATTACAACCGCGGCAATGCACTGGCCTTTAGCGGCGATTTACCTGGCGCGGAAAAAGCCTATCACCAAGCGTTGAAAATCGACCCCAATATGCAAGCAGCAAAAGACAACTTAGCCCTTATCAGCAACCTGCTTCAAGAGCAAATGCAACAGCTAACTAAGCAAAATGCACAGCCGCAGCAAACTCAAACCCAACCGGAAAATAGCGGACAACAGCAAAAAGGCGATCAAAGCACACAAGGCGAGCAAGCGGAGCGACAACAAAAGAGTGCCAATAGCGATGGCGGCCAGAGCGAAGAGCAGCAACCGAAAAATGAGCAGCCATCAGACGTCAATAACGCCGAACAGAACGCCGAAGGCCAACAAAAAGGACAATCTCATTCGGATAATCCGAATCAAACTAACCCACAATCCGTGCAAGGCCAAGAATCGCAAAACGGCCAACAAGCCGGCTCGCAACAACAAGGCACACAAGACGCCAACGGCAATGCTGGGGATAGCCGTACCGGACAGCAAACGCAACCCGATGTAACCCAGCCAAATGACAGCGATAGTGAAAACAAACAACAAGGCAGTGCCGGACAACTTGACGAGCAACCAAATCAGCAAGATAAGCCAGCACAAGAAAATACACAAATAGGCGGGGCTTCGCGCATTATGGACGATGAGCAAAACGATGGCATCGGCGGCAAAAACTGGGAGCAACAACAGGCAACCGATGCTTGGCTGCAACAGATTCCCGATCAACCAGGGCTTTTCTTACAACGTAAGTTCGACTATCAATACAAAAACCAACCGAGTCAGAAAAAACCGGAGAAAACATGGTAAAAACGCTATTCGTCTTTATCTTGGCTTTAAGCCTTAGTAGCTTAGCCTTTGCTGACCGCTTAAGCATGAAAGTGGAGCGTGACCTGATCGAGCAGGGCGATATTATTTCTCTTTGGGTCGAAGCCGATTTTCAAACCCTTGGTAATACCTTGGAATATCGACAACTCGACGAAAATTTTGAAGTACTGTCACGACAACGCAGCAATTTTTATGAGTTCGTCAATGGTGTCTCCAGCGCCAAGACACGTTGGCATTTACGCTTACTACCGAAAAAAACCGGCAAATTAATTATTCCAGCGGTAACGCTCGGCGATATCAGCAGTCAATCGCTCATTATCGAAGTCAAACAAGCCAATCAAAGCGGCACAAGTAACGAACAAATCGCCTTTATGCGCGCCGAGGTCGAAAACGCCGAAGGCTTTGTTCAACAACAATTTCTATACCGCTTGCGACTTTATTATCAAGGCAAAATGCTGCCTGGTACAGGCAATATGCGCCCGCCAATTTTTAAAGATGCGCTTTCTGAAACACTGCAAGATGAGCAAACCTACAGCACCGTGATAGACGGTAAAAACTACACCGTACATGAATGGATCTATGCGCTCTTTCCGCAAAGTAGTGGCGAACTCACCATCGCCCCTAGTCAAATTCGCGGCCTGTTAAATTATAACGGCCACCAGAAAGTGATTGAAACTGAATCCAATGCCGTTACTTTAACCGTCAAGCCGGCAGCAGATTTAGGGCAAAATTATTCCAACGCGCAACCATGGCTCCCTGCGGCATCAATGCTCTTGGAATCACAATGGCAAACCACGCCAAGCGACATCAAAGTCGGCGATAGCCTGAGCCGCGTGCTAACCTTACAAGCCTATGGGCTCAAAGCCAGTCAACTCCCAGTGATTGAAGCGCCGGATGGCAACGGTTATAAAGTGTATAACCAACCAGCGCAAAGTAGCGAAGAAAAATTTGCCAGCGGCGTGGTCAGCCGAATCCAAATCACCCAAAACTTTGTCCCCACCCAAGCGGGCGAAATGCGTATTCCGGCTTATCAGCTTCGCTGGTTCAACACAGCAAACCAAGCTTTTGAAACCTTGCAAATCGAAGCACAAACTTTCAATATCCAAGCCGCCACTGGGCAGGTCAACTATCCGACAATCGACCAGACTAAACCAATCAGCCAAGCCGCCATCAATCAAGAAAATACCGAAAAATTCGACTGGCTAATCTGGCCGTTGTTGACCACTATCTTCGCCATCGCATGGGTACTTACCTTAATAATGTGGTGGCTAGCGCGAGGTCAAAAACGCCAGTCATCAATCAACCCAGCCACTGCCGAAACCGAGGCCGCAAACCCAGCATTAACTCAACAGCAATGGTGCCAAGCAGAAGATAAAACTTTTTACCAACACCTGCGAAAACATCTTTTAACCGAGTTGCACATCCATCATTTAGCTGAGCTAAAAAACCGAAATGCAGACGAACTGCGGCAAAAAATTCAGCGTTTTGAAAACAACCTGTACGCACCAGATGCGCAAACCAATAAGGAAATGAACCAAGAACTAAAACAGCAGATTTGCACGCTCATCGGCAAGCTAAAACGACCGACTGAATCGAAAAAAACATGGACGAAAAAAACGGAGTTACAAGCACTGTATCCTAAGACAAAACAGCGCCCCTCTTGATTGGCTGCCGCAAGAAAGCAAAGCGTAACTTCTAGGCAGCCCTAGCAAATCACGCCCACAGAGACGTCAACGATAGCGCCGAACTATTCAGATACCGAATCCATTTATGCAAAACAACCACGATAAATTTCGGATTGCTTAACGTAAAGTCACCGCGGGCTAATGTTCTATTTGATTAGAATTTCTTGTGCAAACCAACACCGTAACCGGTAACACTGTTTACAGATCCTTCAACACCAAATCCGGAATCAAACGTATACCCAATTCCGCCATTATAATAGGTCTCTTCAATCTCTTCTTCCGTCGAATATTTGACGCCATTAATTTTGATTGAAGCCTTAGACCAAGACATGCCCCCACCAGCAAAAAGACTCAAACCACTTGCACCTAATTGCAAATCAAGACCCGCGCCGAATGTCGTGTAATCCAAATAAGAAGAATCTGTCGAACCATTTTCATTGACGGCTGTTGGCGTTAGTCCACCTTCAATAAACCAACCCAAATATCCGAATGATTTACTTTGCCCTAATTTAGCGGTCAAGAATACTTCACTCTCATAATCAACATCACCGATGGTTTTTGATTCTGGATTTGGATGAAACCCAATTCCAAAATAAGGATCAGCAGCCTTTGCAACAGATAGTGAACCGGCTAAAACAACGGTTAGAGCAAAAAAATGTTTCATGTGAATTTCCAAATTGATTAAAAAAACGAGTTTTTCGATACTGAAAAGTATCAAAATCGCGAATTTTAACGACAAAAATGAAAACCCAACAGGGCGGGTAAAATATTTGTACTACACTAAAAATGCCTACTGGAAAATGCTTATAAACCCCTTTAAAATTGCGCCATTGCTTTGATATAGGCACCAGCACTGGTCGCGAGCGCATGTTTTTCGTAGCCCCCTTCTAACACCGATAAAATCGGCGGATTACCAATTTCAGCCACCAATTTAAGCAATGAATTTGCCCACAAAACATAATCATGATCGACTAACTGAAGATCCGCCAGCGGGTCTTTAAAATGGGCATCAAACCCAGCAGAAATCAAAATTAACTGCGGTCTAAATTCACGGATTTTTGGCCACGCTTGGGTTTGCCAGCGTTGCAAAAACTCGCCCCCTTCCGTTCCGCTGTTCATCGGTATTTTGAAAATATTCGGATACTCACTTTCAGTGCGGGGATAAGGATAAATACCGTGCTGATAACTGGAAATAAACTGCAAACGTGTTTCTTTCTGCGCAAAACTTTCGGTGCCATTGCCGTGATGGACATCAAAGTCTAAAACTGTCACCCTTTCCAAACCATGCTTCTGCAGCGCATAAGCTGCACCAACCGCAACATTATTAAACAGACAAAACCCCATAGCCCGAGTGACTTCCGCATGATGGCCCGGCGGACGAACATTGCAAAAAACACCACTCGCGGATTCCTTCAATAAAGCGTCCACGCCATCCAACACCGCACCTGCCGCATAGCGCGCCGCGGTAATCGAATGCGCCGACAGCGCCGTATCCGAATCGAGTTGCACCACTGATTGACCTTCTTTGGGCTGCATTTGATGCAGAAAATCCCACATTTCCAAGGTGTGCACTCGTAAGATATCTGCTTGAGTTGCCTGCCGTGCTTGACGCATAAGCATAAAATCGAGCAGACCTTGGGCAATCAATTGATCTTCGATTACGCTAATTCTTTGCAAGTTTTCGGGGTGTCCTTGTCCGTTGTCATGTTCTTTGCACAAGGGATGGCTAATATATAGGTACATTTTCTCTCTTTTAGGAAGCGCTCTATGCAACCCCATTATTTAACACAACTCTTTAATCCACGTTCAGTGGCGATTTTTGGTGCCAGTGACCGCCCTGAATCCGTTGGTGGCACAGCGTTTCATAATCTGCTCACTGCCGGTTTTGCAGGGCAAATCTATGCCATTAATCCTAAACACAAGCAAGTACAGGGTCAAGAATGCTACGCCTCTTTAGATGAGGTAAATCAAGCGATTGATTTAGCCATTGTCGCCACGCCAAGCCATACGGCTATCGATATTTTAAAAGCGTGCGGAGCAGCGAATGTGCCGTTTGTGGTGATACTCTCAGCCGGTTTTGAAGACGAAGCCGGTAAACAGTTACAACAAACGCTGGTGAGAACCGCGCAGAAACTCGGCATTCGCATCATGGGGCCAAACTGTCTGGGTTTTATCCGTCCCAAAATTGGCCTGAACGCCACTTTCAGTAAAAACCAGGCAACCCACGGTAAACTTGCGCTGGTTTCCCAAAGCGGCGCACTTTGCACTTCGGTTTTAGATTGGGCGGAAAGCAATCAAATCGGCTTTTCACTGGTCGCATCCACTGGGGATGCCGCAGATTTAGATTTTGGTGAAATTCTTGATTACTTAGCGACCGATGCACAGACCCACAGCATTTTGCTTTATATCGAGGGCATTACCGATGCGCGCCATTTTCTCAGCGGCTTGCGCAAAGCGGCACGCAATAAACCGGTGATTTTGCTCAAATCCGGACGTATGCCGGAGGGCACTAAAGCCGCGATTTCACACACTGGCGCTCTGGCTGGCTCAGATGATATTTTTAATGCCGCAATTGAACGAACTGGTGTGGTGCGCGCTAAAACAATTAGCCAACTTTTTTCAGCCGCAAAAACCCTATCCTACGATTTAAACATCAAGCAAAAACGCTTAGTAATTGTCACTAACGGTGGCGGCCCTGGCGTTTTAGCCACCGACTTGGCTGCCGAACTGGGTCTGCAAATGCCGGAACTGAGTGTCGCAACCTTAGAATCCTTGAATGCCATTTTGCCAGCACATTGGTCGCACAATAACCCGATTGATATTCTTGGTGACGCCACACCGCAACGCTATCGACAAGCGATTGAAATTTGTCTAGAAGACCGCAGTATTGATGCGATTTTAGTGCTGCTTACTCCGCAAGCGATGACTGATCCAACCGCGATAGCCGAAGCGGTAATTGAAATGCAAAAACACCATCAACATAAAAAACCGTTGTTAACCGTTTGGATGGGCGATAAGTTAGTGGGGCCAGCACGCGAGGCGTTTAATAAAGCGCAAATTCCAACTTTCCGTACGCCGGAAGCGGCCGTCGAGGCGATGCACTTTCTTAGCCAATATCACCATAACCAAGCTTTGTTACAACAGGTTCCAGAACCAAACGAAACCGCCAAATGTGACTTACAAGCCGCGCAATTAATCATTCATCACGCCTTACATGAAGGCCGTAACCTACTCAACACCATGGAAACCAAAGCGGTGCTGAAAGCCTTCCATATTCCGGTCACGCCGGCAATCATTGCGCATTCCGCTGCGGAAGCTTTAGTGGCAGCCGAGAACATTGGGTTCCCTGTTGTTTTAAAAGTGTCTTCCGACAAAATCACTCATAAATCCGATAGCGGTGGCGTGGCATTAAATATCCAAAACCCGCACGAACTGCAACACAGTTATGACAGCATGCTCAAACAACTGGCGAAGCACTACCCAGACGATGCAATTCACAGCGTGAGCGTTGAGCCAATGGCAAATCTGCCATTCGCACGCGAACTCATTGTTGGCGTTAGCCGCGATCCCGTGTTTGGGCCGGCGATTGCATTTGGTTCTGGCGGCACTATGGTTGAAATTCTAAAAGACAGTGCGAGCGCTCTGCCGCCACTTAATGAATTTATTGCGCGACGCATGATTACCAGTACCAAGGTCAGTAAAATGCTTGGCGATTATCGCCATTTACCGGCGGTAAAAATGTCGCAACTGGTTGATATTTTAATGAATTTATCAAAAATGGTTAGCGAGTTACCGGAAATCATCGAACTGGATTTAAACCCCGTTTTGGCCAACCACGAACAGGTGTTAGCAGTGGACGCACGCATTCGCATCGAACGGGCCAGCAAGAGTACCGTGCCCTATTCGCATATGGCCATTCACCCCTATCCTTCCAATCTGGAAAAACACCTTAGCAGTCCATCCGGTTTAGAAATCTGTATTCGTCCGATTCGTGCCGAAGATGCCAAATTGGAAACCGAGTTTGTCGCTAGTCTTTCAGAACACACTAAATTCCTACGGTTTATGCAAAGCGTTAAATCGCTCAGTCAAGAAATGTTAGTGCGTTTCACGCAAATTGATTATGACCAAGAGATGGCGTTTATCGCTTACACCGAAGTGGACGACAAACAGATTGAACTGGGCGTGACCCGCTACAGCATTAATCCAGATGGTAAAACAGCGGAATTTGCACTCGTCGTGCGCGATGACTATCAACACCAAGGCATCGGCTCACAACTACTGGAATGTCTGATTGAAGACGCACGCCGTAAAGGCCTTGATAAACTCAATGGTGAAGTTCTAAAACAAAACGCCGGAATGTTAACCCTAGCACAACAGTTTGGCTTTAGCCTCGCGCCCTGTGCGGAAGACAGCGGTTTAATGCTGGTTGAGAAAAAACTGTAACGCTCATTGGCCACCCATTTCGCTGCGGCGTGGCCAATCAACAAAAAGCTTAACACTATTTTACCAACTGCTGCTCAACCAGTTCTTGTACTGCTGGGTAGTTGGTTTTGCCAGTACCAAGCATCGGTACTTGCTCGACTAACAGAACGGTCTTCGGAATCATCAGTTCAGAAACGTTTTCCTTTTTAGCCGCATCAATAACTGATTGACGGCTTAAAGATTGATCATCGGTTACAAGAACTAATTTTTCGCCTTTGCGCTCATCCGCAACGGAGACCACCACATGGTGTCCTTCAGGGTGGCACTTGTTAATATAGGTTTCGACCGCGGTCAGCGATACCATTTCGCCGCCAATTTTTGCGAAGCGTTTGGCACGGCCGCGTATCCATACAAATCCATCGGTATCCACTTCAACAATGTCGCCGGTATCATGCCAGCCCCCTTCCGGTGGCTGCAATACCCCCGGATTATCTGGCTTAAGATAACCGAGCATAATATTTGGCCCTTTGACAAACAGACGGCCGCCCTGTTCAATTCCCTGAACGGGTTCTAAACGGTATTCAACCATCGGCAAAAACTGTCCCACAGAACCATGTCTGAACGCTGTCGGAATGTTCACACTCAGCACTGGTGCTGTTTCGGTTACGCCATAGCCTTCAAAAATCGGCTGGTGATATTTATCGGCATACACTTGACGAGTTTCCGGACGCAACCGTTCCGCACCGGCAACCAAAGCTCGTAAGCTGTAAAAATCATAAGGATGGGCTTTGCGAGCATAGCCAGAAAAGAACGTATCGGTACCGAAAATCAGACGCGCATTTTTTTGATATGCCATTTCCGGAACTTGATGATAATGCATCGGTGATGGATAGAAAAACACCTTGCCACCTTTCAAAATCGGCCATAGCATTCCAGCCGTTAAACCAAAACTGTGGAACGTCGGCAAAGCGTTAAATAGCTGTTCGCCTGGCAATAAATTCAACATCGCAGAAATCTGCTCGATATTGCTAATAATATTCTGATGCGATAACACCACCCCTTTGGGCGCACCTTCCGAGCCGGAAGTGAACAGAACAACGGCCTCCGAATCCGGATTCACGCCTGCGCCGGGTAAAGCACCCGCTGCTGTAAACAGACCGGCCAATTTGGCACCGATACCGATGGTTTCACGCACCTCTTCCAACAAAATAAAACGCACCGAAGAAGACAGTTCACGCACCAGTGGTTGCAGTTCAAACGCATCGATAAAACGCTGAGAAGTGATGATGGTTCGCAGTTCAGCGGTCTCGCAGGCGGAACGAATCGCATGATTACCCGCTGTAAAGTTAATCATCGCCGGCACATAACCATAGGCCTGTAAGGCAAAAAACGATGCTGGCATACCGGCCACATTTGGCAACATCAGCCCAACGCGCTTTTCATCACCCAAAGCGTTATGCAAAGCCCTGCCCAATACTTTTGAGGCAAGTACGATTTTTTTCAAACTTAAGGCTTGGTCGTTAATGTCTTCTACACAGACCGCTTTGGCGCGAAATTTGGCCTTTGCCTGCAACAGCGCGGCATACAGATTTTGTTGCTCAATTGTGCCCAAATAAGCACTTAAACGCATCATACTTGCGACCTGTTCGGTCAATACATGATGACGTTGGTGGCCTTTCATATTCTTAGCAACTTTCAACTGTTGCGCTGGCGCAATACTCAAAGTGATTTTCGGAAACCAGAACGACTTGATAAATGAAAAACGTGTCCCGTCCAAATAAGAAAACTTACTCAAAAGCGCACCATCAATATGCACCGGAAGAATGGCGGCATTACTCTTTGCCGCGACCATACCGGTACCATCGTAAATTTTCATCAAAGCACCCGTGGTGGTGATACGCCCTTCCGGAAAAATCATGCACTGTTTACCAGAACGTAACTCTTCAATCATGTGTTTGGCGGCATAGGGACTGTGCATATCGACCGTAAAATAATCGCCCATTCCTAAAATCCAGCGCTCATGCCATTTTTTAGTATGCCCTTTATCAACCATAAACGTGGTCTTTCCGGGCAAAAACAACTCCAATAAAGGCCCATCAATCAATGAAACATGATTGGCGATAATCAACATCGGTTGCTGAGTTTGGTCAACCGCATGATAATTTTCCAGCCCTTTTACTTCCACTCGATACAATAGTTTAAAAAATAGTTTCGCTAAAAGTTTCACCAACCACTTCATTAATCACACGCCTCTAAACCAGCCATAACTTGTTTTTATTATAAATTTTTATTTCTAAAGCCCAAGATAACCAAAATATTGATTACCGCTAAAGTACTCAATATTGTCGCTAAGGATAAGCCAATGGCAAAGCCAAGCATAATTAAAATTGACGATAGCACCATCAATCCCGAATTGAATAAATTATTAACCGCAATCATCTGACCGCGTTGCGCCGCTGGCGTTTGACTCTGCATCAAGGTATACAACGGCACAATATAAGCGCCACCAAACACCGCCATTAAGAAAAAGCTAAGACTCAACAGCACGCCAGAACTTGACATTAATAACGCCGACAAGCTCATAATGGATGCGTCTTGCGCCGTTACACTGCTTAAATGCAGCACGCTCATCCATACTGCCGTAAATAAACTCAGGCTCATCATCAGCAACAAAAGCGGATGCCAACGTAAATGCACTTTTCCTTGCAAATGCTGTGCAATCGCTGCTGATCCAATCGCAATGCCAATTGAAAACAACGTTAAAAACCAAACAACCACTTGGTCATCCGCAGCTAAATCGTACTTTACCCAAGTCGGAATTTGACTCAAAATCACCGCGCCAAAAAACCAAAACCATGAAATACCCAAAACCGCAAAAAAGGCGGCTTTATGTTGACGAGCCTGCTTTACCATCGGCCAAGCTTTGCCGAAAACACGCAATGGTTCAGCGGCTGTCGGTTTAACGCCAATTGCGCCAAGCGAAAAACTCAGCCCATAACCGAGTAACGCGACCAGTAAAACCGTCGCCGCCATCCAGTAAATGCCGTTTTCCAACATCACCCCGATGCCACCCAAAATCGTACCCAGTAAGATAGCCACAAAAGTCGAACCACTGAACAGCGCATTTCCTTGCACCAGCTGGTTTTCTGGCAAAATTTCCGGTAAGAAAGCGTATTTTATCGGCCCAAAAAACGCCGACTGCACGCCCATCAAAAACAACGAAAACAACAACAGTTCAATCGACTGCTGAATTAAGGCGATCCCTCCAAATAACATAATCCCGACTTCAGCAAGTTTAATTTTACGAATCAACTGACGTTTATCATAGGCATCTGCAATCTGCCCAGCCAAAGGAGAAAACAGCAAAAACGGCAAAATAAATAGCCCCGCCGCTAAGGTGACCAATAAGCCGGTCTGCTCAAGCGACTCGCTGAGTTTAAACGTAATTAAAATCACCAACGCATTTTTAAACAAATTGTCATTAAACGCACCTAAAAACTGCACGCCAAAAAACGCTCGAAATGTTTTTTTAGTTAATACTGGCCACATAACACATTTTTATCTCTTTTAACGGATTGAGTAAAAGCGCCTAATCACAAAGGGTCGCTCAAACGCGCGTGAACTAAATCAACAAACGCACGTACCTTGGCTGACAAATGATGACGGTGCGGGTAGACAATATACACACCTTGTTGCGGCAATTCATAGGCTTGCAAGACCGCTTGTAGTTGACCGGACTGAAGATAAGGCTGTGCAATAAAACTGGGCAAGCGCGCAAAACCAATGCCATCTAGGACCAACTGCAGCTGTAACGGCAGATGATTACACTGCGCCTTGGCGGTAATATCAATATACAAAGGCTTCCCATTTGCCACATATTCCAGCATTAATGGCGCCTGTTGGTAATGATATTTAATCGCGGGCATGGCACGCAGATGTGTTGGATGTTCCACCGCAGAGTGGCTCTGCCAAAATTCAGCGGTTGCGCAAGTAAGCATCTTAAATTCCGTCAATTTGCGACTGATAAGTGACGAATCCTTGTTTTCACCTAAGCGTATCGCAACATCAAAACCCTCGCCGGCTAAATCAACCAGACGACTGCTAAAGTCTATCTGCACATCAACCTGTGGGTATTGCTGTAAATAGGCACTGATAATCGGCTGCAAAAAAAGGTGTCCAAAACTCTGCGGCACGCTAATTTTTAAATGGCCAAATGGATTGCTTTGCAACGAATGAATATTGCTTTCAATTTCACGCGCCGAGCGCACGATTGTCTGTGCTTTAGCAAAATACAACTGCCCCACCTCGGTCAAACTCAAACTGCGGGTTGAGCGCTGTAACAAACGTGCACCAAGACGATCTTCCAATCTGTTCATCTGCTTACTGACAAAAGATGGAGAGACCCCTAAAGTTTGCGCGGCTGCGCTAAAACTGCCCTCTTCAACTACTTGCACAAAAACCTGCATTCCTTCCAACACATCATGCTGCATCGCCAACGCACTCCAATTACCACCCAAATGGAAAAAGTCTTTTTAGTATTTAGCTATTCTATCCGCTTTGGAAAAAACATAAATTAATGACTACCAATTATTCCGTCTAAAAGGCAAGTTTATGCAGTGGCGCAACACGCAGCACAGCTATGGAGTCCTAGCAATTAGCCTACACTGGTTCTTGGCTGTCGCGCTGTTTGGCACGTTTTTACTGGGTAATTGGATGGTTGATTTAACGTATTATGACGATTGGTATCATCGCGCGCCTGAACTCCACAAAGCACTTGGAGTATTGATTTTAGGACTCATGTTATTGCGCTTGATATGGCGCTGGGGCAATCCCAAACCTCTGCCGCTCGGCAAGATTGCTTGGCAAAACCGCATCGCAGAAAGCGTTCATCACCTCTTTTACTGGCTAGTTTTAGGGATTGGGTTTAGCGGTTATTTAATTTCTACCGCCGAAGGTCAAGGCATTGATGTCTTTGGACTTTTTACCGTGCCTGCGCTTGACTGGCACTTTGAACTGCAAGCCGATCGTGCCGGATTGATCCATCAAATTTTAGCTTGGAGCTTCATCACCCTTGCACTGCTGCATCTTAGCGCAGCCCTAAAACACCATTTTATTCATCGCGATCGCACCCTTACACGAATTTTAAAACCTTAAAAGGAGCAGATTATGCGCCCATTCAAGACAGTCAAATTACTAAATACTCTTTCCCTCAGCATCGGTTTATTGTTTGGCGCCCAAACAGTCCAAGCGGCCAGCTACCAAATCGACAGCAAAGGTATGCACGCCGCGGTGCAGTTCAAAATCCAGCACTTAGGGTATAGCTGGCTCAACGGCCGCTTTGATCAATTCAGCGGTCATTTTACCTATGACTCAGCTCAGCCCAACGCCAGTAGCGTAATGGTCGAAATCGACACGCGCAGCATTAATTCTAACCACGCCGAACGCGACAAACATCTGCGCAGCGCCGACTTTTTAAATGTGAGCAAATACCCAAACGCCAAATTTGTCAGCACCTCCATCGTGGAGAGTGCTTCGGGGATTAAAGTGAACGGGAATTTAACATTGAACGGCGTGACGAAAAAAATGACGATTGATGCTGAAAAAATCGGCGAGGGCAAAGACCCTTGGGGCGGCTATCGCGCAGGCTTCAGCGGTACAACCCAGTTTAAACTCGCCGATTTCGGCATTACCTACGATTTAGGTCCCGCCTCAACCGAGGTATTTATGACACTTGATATTGAAGGCATTCGTCAGTAATTGACGCAGACTGAGACGAGGCTAACTTGCCGATAGATGGATTTCACGTGAAACATTGCTAACATCAGGAAACTTTTGCCGGCAGGTTCAGCGGCGAGCGCAACCATTAAGAAACAGTTCAACCGCCTGTTGTAGGGCGATTTCCATCGCTGCTTCATCTGGCATTTGACCAAACAATGCAGGATAGAAAAACGGCCCTTTAATCATGTCGAGAAACTGCGCCGCGGCCAGATAGCAATCATTCATTTGAATCCGTCCGTGCGCTTGTAAATCTTGCAGATAGTCACCCAAAATGGTGATCGCTGTCTTAGGGCCAAGTGTATAAAACAGCTCCTGAATTTCACCCTGTTCCAGATTGTTTTCACTGGAAACTAAACGGTGAATGGCTAAACCATCTGGCGACAAAGCAACATTTTGCACCGCGCGGCCAAATTCAAGCAGATTGTTTTTCATATCTGCCTGCCAGAAATCTGTGTGCGAAAACGGTGAAAAAAGCTGATTGGCCTTGTTTTGCATTACCGCTTCAAAAAGCCCCAATTTATTGCCGAAATGACGATACAAAGTATTCAACGACCCCCCCGCCTCTCGCACGATTTCATTGACGTTCGCACCGGCGTAACCATTGGCAAAAAAATGTTTTTGCGCCACCTCAAGCAATTTTTGCTGACGCGCCAAACCACGTTTATTGGTGGTCACTGCACGCGGCGGCTGCAGGGAGTCCGTCAGTGTACTTTTCTGATCAACTTTGCTCATTCAATCACCTTAACAGACAGTGCCCACGACACCGATAAACAAAAAATATTATCAACCCGCGCATTATACTGCAAAGCGCTCTGGCAGCAGGTTGCTCGGTTTGGTGAAACATTACAGACAATCATAATCGATTAATCTAAAAGAGTAGTGACAACTACACTTTTTTAACTACAATAGAAACTTTTAAAAGAAACAACCTCTGTGGATGGGCTTTAACAATGAAAAACGCAAATCGACCTTTTCTTCACCTTCTTCTGTGCACATTTCTCCTATCCGCGGTCTATACGCCAACCGCTTTTGCCGCCGAAGACGAGCAGGCGCAACACAAGCAACCCGCCATGCCGGTACAGGTAGACGTCGTGCAAGCGCAGAATTTCCCTTACCAGACCCGCTATCCGGCACAATTGGCAGCAAGCAAGAGCGTACAGGTGCATGCCCGTGTCAGCGGAATTATCGAGAAGCAATTTTACCAAGAAGGGCAAACGGTTAAAGCCGGCGACAAACTGTATCAAATCGACGACCGTCGTTATGTGGCCGCGGTGGAGCAAGCCAAAGCACGCTTGAAAAGCAGCGAAATTCAAGTCAATCAGAACAAAATCAACTACGAGCGTATCAATCGCCTACATAAACAGGGTTCGGTCAGTGTCCAGGATGTCGATGACGCTTTCACCGCATGGCAAACTTCGCAAGCCGACCGCGATGCCGCCAAAGCACAATTGCTCGCCGCGCAAATCGACTTGGACGACACGCTTATTAAAGCGGAAATCGGCGGCATTATCGGTGAACGCCAAATGGATGTCGGCGACCTAGTCAGCCCGGAAGCCGGAATTACCTTACTCAACACCATCACCAATACCGATCCGCTGTATGCCAATTTTGCCATTGCCGATAGCGAGCGCCAAACCCTCTATACTCAAGCGGATGCCGGACTGGTGAACATCTTCCCGCAACCGAGGGTTGCCTTACTGAACGCGCAAGGTGAAGTCAGCGCAGCCGGAAAAATCGAGTTTATCGACGCGCAATTAGATGCCCAAACAGCCAGCCAGATGATTCGCGCTTCTTTCAACAACGATAAACAGCGTTTGCTACCCGGACAATATGTGCGTCTGCAAGTCACCCTCGGCGAGTGGCGCGAGATGCTCAGCGTGCCGGAAGCGGCGATTATGCAAGTTGGCGCACAAGCTTTTGTGTATGTCGCAGAAAACGGCACCGCACAGATGAAACCGGTGCAGCTGGCCGCACAGTTTGACAAACGATGGTTAGTCAAAAGCGGACTTAAGGCCGGAGACCAAGTCATTGTCGGCAATCTGATCAAACTGCGTCCGCAAACCCCGGTTAGCGTGCTACCACCGGCCAATGATGTGCAACCGGCAGGAGGCAAATAATGCTCACCAAAACCTTTATCGACCGTCCCGTTCTGGCCAGCGTTTTTTCGCTGATTGTGATCATCGCCGGTTATCTGGCGATGAAGACGCTACCGATTGCCGAATACCCTGAAATCGTGCCGCCACAAGTTCAAGTGGTCGCAACCTATCCGGGAGCCAGCGCGGAAACCATTTCCGAAACCGTGGCCGCGCCTTTGGAACAGGCCATTAACGGCATCGACAATATGCTGTACATCAACTCGGTCACCTCGTCGGCCGGTGTGCTTAACCTGACCGTCACCTTCAAAATCGGCACCGATATCGACCAAGCGAATATCAACGTCAATAATAAAGTGCAAAGTGCCTTGAGCCGTCTGCCGGTTGAAGTGCAAGCTCTGGGGGTGCAGGTCAATAAACGCTCGCCCAGTATTTTGAAGGTCATCGCCCTCTACTCCGGCGACTCCAGTCTGGACACGGTGTTCATCGCCAACTACGGTCTAATTAACGTGGTGGACGAGCTGTCGCGGATTCCCGGCGTAGGCGAGGTACGCCAGTTTGGCGCCAAAGACTACTCGATGCGCGTCTGGCTTGACCCGAATAAACTACAGAAATTTGCCTTAACTCCGGCGGATGTCGCCAGCGCGATTCGTCAACAAAACTCGCAGTTTGCCGCCGGTCGTTTCGGTGCCGAACCGGATGCAGCCCATGCCTTTACTTACACCGTCACAACCAGCGGTCGTCTGAGCCAACCGCAAGAGTTCGAGAACATCATCCTGCGCACCGAAAGCAACGGCGCACTGTTGCGCTTAAAAGATGTGGCGCGTGTTGAACTGGGCGCGCAAGCCTATAACTTCAACGCCACCTTCGACGGTAAGCCGACCGTACCGATGGGGGTGTTTTTACAACCCAACGCCAATGCACTTGAAGCTTCAGCTTTGATTGACGCCAAACTGGCGGAACTCGCCAAACAATTTCCTCAAGGCCTCAATTACGCGGTACCCTACGACACCAGCGAGTTTGTGCAAATCTCTATCGACAAGGTGATTTATACCTTGGCCGAAGCCCTGATTCTGGTGGTGCTGGTGGTATTCCTCTTCTTGCAAAACTGGCGTGCAACCTTGATTCCTGTACTGGCGATTCCGGTGTCGATTATCGGAACTTTTGTGGGCATGTATCTGCTGGGCTTCTCGATTAACCAGTTGACCCTATTCGGTATGATTCTCGCCATCGGTATCGTGGTTGACGATGCCATTATCGTGGTCGAAAACGTCGAGCGAATCATGCGCTCCGACCATCTCAAAGCGCGCGATGCCACCATTAAAGCGATGCAGGAAATCACCGGCCCGATTATCGCCATCGTCTTGGTATTGGGCGCGGTCTTTATTCCGGTCGCTTTCGTCGGCGGTCTGACCGGCGAGATGTACAAGCAATTCGCCATCACCATCGTCATATCGGTCACAATCTCCGGTATCGTTGCCTTAACCCTGACACCGGCTTTGTGCGCCACCATGTTAAAAGAAGGTCATCTCGAACCGAATATTCTATTCCGCGGCTTCAACCGCGGTTTTGAGGGGATTACTCGCGGCTTCTCTTTCGGTGTGCGTCAAGTGATGCGTTACAGCGCCGTCAGCATTTTGCTGTTCGGCGGCCTGCTGTATATCACCTACGACACGCTATCGGGTATTCCCAAAAGCTTAGTGCCGCAAGAAGATAAAGGCACGCTGTTTGTGCTGAGTTATCTGCCGCCGGCCGCGGCGCTCAACCGCACCGAAGAGGCTCGCGACCAAGTCAGTCAAACGCTGCTCAACCACCCCGGCGTCGAGCACAGCATCAACTTTGCCGGCTTTGATTTGCAGACCTTTACTAACCGGACCGATTCCGCCGTCGGCTTTGTCAAACTGAAACACTGGGACGAACGCCAAAGCCCAGATTTACAGTCGCAAGCGATTGTCGGCCAACTGTTCGGACAACTCAATGCCATTCCCGATGCGTTCAGCATTCCGATCGGTATGCCGACCATTATGGGCATGAGCATGACCGGCGGTTTTGAAGCCTATTTGCAAAACCGTACCGGCTCCGGCTCGGAGGAACTGGCAAAAATTTCCGACGAGTTAATCGCCAAGGCGAGCGCACGTCCCGAATTAGCCTCGGTTCGCACCACCTTTTCGACCAAAATTCCGCAGTACGAAGCGATGGTTGATCGTGAAAAAGCGCAGCTATTGAACGTTTCCGCACAAGAGATTTTTGCCGCCATGCAAGCCACTTTCGGCAGCTTGTACGTCAACGATTTCAGTCTCTATGGCAGAACCTTTAAGGTGAACCTGCAAGCCGAAGCCGATTTCCGCCAAACACCGGACGACTTGCAACAGGTTTTTGTGCGTTCACGCAGCGGTGAAATGATTCCATTAAGCGCCTTGGTCGAGTTCAAACGCACCACCGGCGCGGACGTCGTTGACCGTTTCAACCTCTTCCCCGCTGCGAAAATGATGGGCGAACCCGCCCCGGGTTACAGTTCGGGACAAGCGTTGGCGGCCTTTGAAGAAGTCGCTAACCAAGTTCTACCGGACGGTTATTCTCTCGGCTGGGTCGGCGAAGCTTATCAGCAGAAACAAGCCGCCAATTCCGGCAACCAAGCTTTCCTTTTTGGTCTGCTATTTGTTTTCTTAATTTTGGCGGCTCTGTATGAACGTTGGTCAATTCCGATTGCGGTGCTCACCGCCGTTCCCTTTGCTGTGCTCGGTGCCTCCATCGCGGTGATTTTAAGCGGCTTAAGTAACGACATTTACTTTGAACTGGGGCTTTTGGCGCTGATTGGTCTGTCGGCAAAAAACGCGATTTTGATTGTCGAGGTGGCCATTCAGGAACACCGCGCAGGCATGCCGTTGGATGAAGCGGCGCAACTCGCTGCAAAACGCCGTTTCCGTCCCATCGTGATGACCTCACTGGCCTTTACCATCGCTGCCGTACCGCTGATGCTCAGCACCGGAGCCGGTGCCGCCGCGCGTGAATCGGTCGGCACCGGTTTGGTCGGCGGAATGATTGCCGCAACGGCGCTCGCGCCGCTGTTTGTGCCGATGTTCTTTAAACTGATTGCGCGCTTTAGCGAACGAAAACAAGCTTCACCTAAAGAAAGCTAAATGGCTCAACCACTCTCTCAATCAGCCGACTCATGTCGGCTGTTCTGAGGCAGATTTAAGACACCGTCTTCCCTTAAGCACATCGTTCTCATCACATCAAACGCCTTTTGGAATATCATTCAAGACAACCTACCGAATTGGTAAAGGCTTGTCTGCTCAATTAAAGAAAGCAATAGGGTTTTACCTTTCGACACGAATCGCTCGGATTTTACGGCAAATAAACGTAAAAATACTCCCCAAAATAAGATAAGCAGCAAACAGAAAAAAGGTTTTCTCATCATTTGCTTCAACCCCTTTGGTAATCAGCCAATCAAACATCAAAATACTAGTTAAGGTCGCAAACAGATATTTAAACGATGTTAAAGCCTCAATCGGTGTATTCAGCGGCGCGAAAATAATTTCGACCAACACGCCAACCAGTATCGACAGCACCACTGAAATCATGTAATTGCCGATATCTTGAATTTCGTGAACACTTAGAATGGAATAAGCAAAAGCGCAGCTTAACACCAAGCTAACGAAAGAAAATTTGGAGACAGTAAAAAATGAATGTTGCATACATCACCAAAAAATAAGTATTAGTGCTTACATAATACATCCTTTACCCCATAAATTATAAGTATTTTTACCCTGTTTTTTGGGTTACAGCTTTACACCATTGAACGCTCACAAATTCGGTATACAGAAAACGTACCAACCAAGAAGACGCAAGACAAGTCGCGATTAACTAAAGTGAGAGAGTGCAAAGTGCAAATTCTTAGCTTGTCTCAACACTCATCGCAATCGCTATGGATGAGAGGCTTAACAATGAAATTGCCTTTCTAAGCCTCCGATTGAGGCTTTGAAGAAATGAAAGGGGGATTTGCGCGAAAAATAAATGGCAAACACCAAGAATAATTTTTTCTTGTCTGAAATCACCTGAACTTATTCTGTGTGTCGTTAGTTCAAGTAATAACGGTCTTTGCCATGTTTTTTGGCGTTATACATTGCTTGGTCAGCCTGCTCGATAATTTCATCTGCATCACATAAGGCATCTGGAAACATTTTAATACCGACACTGCAGGAGATTTTTACCGTAACGTATTCAACCAGATAAGGCGTTCTCAGATGGTTTAGTAAGGTTTCAGCAACTTTGGCCGCACGCAACTCCGCCAAACTACGATCGGAAGTATCTAACCAGGTCAGTAAAATAACAAACTCATCACCACCAATGCGGAACAGCAAATCTTCTTTACGTACCGATTGGTGTAAACGATGCGAAATTAATTTGAGCAATTCATCGCCAACGCCGTGACCATGTGTGTCGTTGACTGGTTTAAAGTTATCGATATCCATAAACAATACCGCGCCAAAACCGTTCTGCAGTTTGTTATTACTAATCGCTGAATTGAGATGCTGAATCAAACTGCGGCGGTTATAAACTCCTGTTAATGGGTCTTCTAACGCCATTGTTTTCATCAAAGCTTCTTGATTTTTCTGCTGAGTTATCTCGCGAAACGTTCCTTCCACCCCAACAATTTGGCCTTTTTCGTAATAAAATTGACTATTCGTAGCCACCCAAATTTCGGAATTATCAGCATCAACAAGGCGTAATTCATAGTCTTTAATTTCACCGTTGTTCGCATTTAAAGCTTCCAGAAAATCAGCACGATGGTAACCAACTGCATAATATTTTTGAATATTTGTATCGATGACCTGATCGGCCGTGAGTTGCAAAACTTTTTCCACCGATGGCGAGATATAGAGAATGTTTCCTTGCATATCTGTTCGGTAATAGACTTCTTGTAAATTCTCAACAATACTTTGAAAATGACAGCGAGAAGCTTCTAAAGAGTGTTGCGTTTCTTGACGCAAACGAATCTCTTGATACAGTCGACGATTCGTTTGCCAAAACCAAACAGCCAAGACAATCACAAATACAAGTCCAGCAATGGTTAACGTCATTGCTTTTAAAAAAGTGGACTTGGCTATTTTTGGATTAGGATCATAAATAAATTCATCAACCGAGCGCGGCGCTTGCACAAAACCCAGCTCTTGCAAATGCAAAGACATGCGTTCAAAACGTCCAGGATTAATATTACCAAGCGGCACATTACTTGCCTGAATCAGTTTTTGCAGTACATTCGCTTCATTTTCTAACTGAACTCGCGTTTTATCGATATCTTTCATCTGTAAAAGACGCTCAATCATCTCGTCCTGGTGAGCTAGTGCATAAGCCCATCCTTTTAATGAGGCATCAAGAAATGCCTTGGCTCGCTTTGGATGCTCTTGTATTTCTTTCTCACTCGTAAACAGAATGTCGCTGTACATATCCACGCCGTAATCGACAGGATTAATCACAAAAGGCTCAACCCCTTTTTCAAGCAGATAAAACGGTTCATTACTCAAATAAGCGTTAAATACATCCACTTTGCCTTCAAGCAAATCATCAATACGATAGCTACTTGGCATGATAGTAATCGCTTTGGGATTGACACCTTCATGGGCGAGCAACGCAAAGAACTCTAAGTCGTTGACGCCACCCAAAATCATAACGCGTTTACCGACCAAATCTTGTGGTGTACGTATGCCGCTGTCTTTGCGAGTCAAGAATACCGATGGGGAATGTTGCATAACCACAGCCATCGCAATTAATGGTTTGTTTTGCAGATAATTTAATAACACTTCGCTGTTGCCGACGCCATAGTTCACCCGGCCAGCCAAAACTTCACGGTGCGGTTGGCGGGTCGGAGAACCCGGAACAATGGTGACATCCAGCCCTGCTTCTTGATAATAGCCTTGCCACAGAGCGGCGTAATAGCCTATAAATTGAAACTGCGGCGTCCATCTCAACTGAAGTGTGACAGGTTGCGAATCGGGCATCACTTGCAAGTCGTTTTGCGCGACCACAATTTGAACGGGCAAAAACAGCAATGCCAACGAAAGAAAGATATTTAGGAATCGGCGCATCGGATAAAAATCCCAACCATTTAATAATGCTGATAAAGTGCTTAACATCATAGTAAAAATTCATATAGACAATAGTCACTATAGTTTTTTATCAGGCAATGGTAAAGAATTTATTTATATATAAATATCCATAAAACCATAAAATAATGCCGAATATCTAGGAAGACACCGAACAAGTCCTCCAATCAATCACATAGGTTGTATCTTTTGAATTAACGGCACCCTTTACCATTTTTTTGATACCACTTCACGACCCGTCAGTTTTGTGACGTCTTAAACATCACTATAGAGCAGCAATAATTTTATCGGCGACACGGAATGCATTGGCATAAATCGTCCATGTATAGGTAACACTGCCGCCGGTCGGCATAAAGCTACCGTCGGTGACATACAAATTTTCGCAATCATGCGCGCGGCAATCTTTATCTAACACCGAAGTTTCAATCTGCTCGCCAAAACGGCAGCCGCCAGCCATTAAATTTGATGGCGGAGAACCACTGACTGACCAAGAAATATTTTTCGCTCCCATCTGCTGTAAAACACTTTCCGCCTTTGCGCTTAAATAACGGCCTACTTTTAAATCATGCTCATGGTAACCGAGACGAATTTTTGCAACGGGTTGTTGCCAGCGGTCTTTAACCGTTTTATCCAAACTAACAAAACAATTATCGGTCGGCAACCAATCATTAAACACCTCAAAATTCAGGGTTTGCTGCGCACTAATCGCCGATTTAATTTTTTGCTGAAGTTGCTCGCCCCAAATTAATTTTCCATTTTCATCCCATTTTTGAGACTTGGCTTTCGAAAGAACATTCGGGTGGCGTAACAAAAAATCAATGGTGCCGCCTTTTGCAGGTTTATCGGCAAACTCCAAATCATCAATAAAATACCAGTCCTGCAAATTACGATTAACAAATGGGCCACGGGTTTGTAATAAGCGCGCGCTTTCCGCACTCATCATTTCGTAAGGCAGATCGCCACTGCCTGCTCCGCCCGCGGAGAACAGTAAATTCTTACCGACCTGCCCATGATTGTTCGCCAAACCTTGAGGGTGTTTTTCACCAACCGAATTCAATAATAAACGACTACTTTCCACCGCCTGACAGGCAACCACAAAGATTTTCGCAGTCACCTGTTTCTGTTGGTCTTCAAGATCGAAATACTCTGCCGCGACCACCTTGCCGCTGCCATCTGAAATCAGTTTACTGACTTGGCTATCGGCCCAAATTTGGCATTTTCCGGTCGCCACAGCCCTATCGAGTAAAGCCGCACGTGAACTGCCTTTCGCACCGGACGCACAACCATAACTACCGCAAAAACCGGAATACTCGCAGCTACGTCGTCCGTTATCCGGTTTGGAAAGAATCGCACGCGGGGTTTTCAAAGCCTGATAACCGAGTTCTTTGCAAGCATTATCAATACGATTGACAATCGGATGTTCGGCAGTGGGCGCTTGATAAAATTGCTCAGTAGAACGCGGTTCAGAAAATTTATGCGCTTGCACTTCACCGGAAACACCGACTTCTTCCTCGACCATGGTGTAGTAAGGCTCTAATTCGGCATAGCTGATTGGCCAATCGACCACATTTGCACCGGCAATCTCTCCAAACTCAGATTTCAAACGAAAATCTTGCGGCTTAAGCCGATAAAAATAACCGCTCATCAGATTCGAGGAGCCGCCGACCATATTGCCATTCCAAAAACTCCAACCCGATTCGGAAGTGGCTTCTCCAAGCCATTTGTCCGCATAAAGTTGCTCCAAAACGTGCTGCTCGTCTTTTAAATTCGGGGTAAAAATAGAGTGCCGACAACACGCCATCTCATCTTTTTTAAAGTGTTCTTCTTTGAGCCAAGGGCCTTTTTCCAAAACCAAAACATCGAAACCGGCCTGAGCCAAACGTAAAGCGACCGGTCCACCGCCGGCACCACTGCCAATCACACAAACATCAAAATCAGGATTTTGTACCGCCATAAACTACCCCTTCGTGGTTTGTGTTATGCGTTGTTGATAATCACGTTGACGGCGCTGGTAGCCGAGTTCGAAGTAACGTTCTGGCGCTTGCGGTAATGGATAACCGGGCGTCTGCCCCATTGCTTTCCAACCGATACCGTTCGGATTTCCACCGTACACCGGATCGCTTAATAATGCCTCAATCAGATTATCCACCAACATCGCCAACCAATTTTCACCTGCTTGGCTTTGCGCAATGCGCTGCAATAACATGGCTTTGTGGCTGGCGGGCAATTCGACAAAAACCGCATTATGCTGACTGCGTGCAAAATCATTCAACCAACCAACGCCTTTTTGCAAAAATACATAATCTTCTTGATTCGCCAAAGGACGCTGCATTTTCTGTTGCAAATACTCTAAGGCATTCAGTTGTTCAGCACTCACCCAATTGACAGAATCAGCAAACAATTGCTTTTGTACCGCATCAACACTTAACCAAGGCTCTTCTAAACCGATGCGCTGAGTTGCTTGGCTTTGCACCGCGTAACCACTTATTGGTAAGGTCGCCAACAACGCTAAAAAACCGCGGCGACTTATCGCCAAGGTTCCCACATGCTGATCGCTGAGAGCGGTTTCTCGAGCCTGTGCAAAAGGGGAAATTTCCATAAAACCGCTCCAATAAGCTGCTGAAATAAACTTGAACAATACGACTACGCTAAGTAACCGAAAATGGATGAGTAGAAAGCCTGTTTTGGGGCTGCTTTAAAAGCCTAAATAAACCAGTATTCAGTATAATGCAGCCACTAAACGATGTTCGCAATCTCAAATAAATCTTCACGAGTTTCAATAATGAGAAATCTATCAACCGAAAATGGGATTCTCTCTTACGGGATGATTGCCCTTACCCTGTTTTTCGCTTTTTACGCCAATCTTTGGGGCGTGCCGCTGTTTGATTTAGACGAAGGCGCTTTCTCGGAAGCCACGCGCGAAATGCTCGCAAGCGGTAACTTTGCCGCTACTTATCTGGATGGCGTGCCACGTTTCGACAAACCAATTTTTAGCTACTGGATGCAAGCCTTATCGGTCAGCACTTTTGGGATTAATGAATTTGCTTTCCGTTTGCCATCGGCAGTCGCTGCTACGCTATGGGTATTGGCAACATATCAGTTCGCTAAACAACAATGGAACCCAACTACCGGCATCTACGCCGCCCTATTTATGGCAACCACGCTTTGGGTGGCTGGCATCGGCCGCGCAGCCATTGCCGATGCTTGGCTAAACTTATTTATCGCTCTGACCTTATTCGATATGTGGCGCTATCGGCAAAATCCAAACCAAACTTTATTGCTCCGTGTCTATTTTTGGATGGCGCTCGGACTTCTAACTAAAGGGCCGGTGGCAATTGCCATTCCATTCTTAAGCAGCGCCATCTTCTTTATCTGGGGCGGCCAATGGCGATTGTGGTTAAGCGCAATTTTTAATCCACTCGGTTGGCTCGTACTGGCACTGACCGTTTCACCTTGGCTGTATTTGGTATATCAGGACCAAGGAATCGACTTCTTCAAAGGCTTTATACTAGATCATAACCTGCAGCGATTCAGTGATACGCGCGAAGGACATGGCGGCAATTATTTTTACTATTTTCTTGTGTTACCGCTGATTATTATGCCCTTTAGCGGTCTTCTTTTTTCCGCGATTCGACACGCTAAAAGCCTACTCAAAGATGACCTGAACCGCTATCTGCTTATCTGGTTTGCCGTTGTCTTTGCGCTGGTTTCCTACTCGCAAACCCAGCTACCGCATTATGTCATGTATGGCGTTACTGGGTTAATCCTCGTGTTTGCCGCTAACCGTGAAAAACTGGCGGTGGCAAGATGGCACTTATGGTTAGCTTTTGCCTTTTTAATCCTTTTAGCGGCACTGCCTTGGATTATCGCGATTGCAGTAGAAAATACCCACCGCGCTTACGAAAAAGCGCTTTTAGCACAATACCAAACTGTTTTTAGTTGGGATTACTATGTCGCCGCCGGCGCATTGTTGATTGTTGCTGTAGGTGTTATTTTGCAAAAAAATTGGCCGGTCGCTAATCGCCTAATTGTGATCGGCCTAGCACAAACAATTTTTGTTTTCCATTTTGTGATTGAAGTTGCTGCGGATTTGCAGCAGCAACCAGTCAAAAATGCGGCTGCTTACGCCACCCAACACAGTGATAAAAAAGTGGTGACGTTCGGCATTAAAATGCCAAGTTTCAGCGTCTATCGCCAGAAAATCACTCCGCGCGATAGGCCGCAAGCGGGTAACTTAGTGTTTACCCGAATTGATCAACTAGAACACTTACAACAAACTTATCCGCAATTTAACAGCCAAGTTGTCTTTCAAGAAGGTGGTATTTTGCTGGTAGAAATGCAAGTGCATTAAAAAATAATCATAATAAAAAATATAAAATCTATGCTTTTTTAGACAAAAACAGACCGTTTAAGAGTTTGTAAAAGCTCTCGCAATTTCCGAAAAAGAGTTATTGCAGAGCATTTTTCGATGGGTTTCGCTTACTTTGGATCGCGAAACAGAGGTTGCCCCATTCATCCACTAGGGTTCCCCCTTACCAAGAGAGAAGCTATGTCTAAACAAAATTCAATCGTGTGCAAGGCCTCTGAGAGGATTGCACCGCATCCACTTTTCTGGGTGCTGATTGTGCTACTTGCGTTGCGCTTACTGCAACTTATTAATGGCGATTTAGCGCTTTTTTACGATGAAGCCTACTACCATTTTTGGGCACAAAATCCTGACTGGGGTTACTATTCTAAACCTCCGATGGTCGCTTGGATCATTATCGCCACCACTCAATTTTTTGGCCATACCCCTGAATGGGCCGTTAAAATCGGCGCCGCTTTGCTGTACTTTGCCACCGCCTTGGTGATTTACGATTTAGGTCGCCGTTTGTTTGATAACTGCACAGGCTGGTATGCCGCTCTGATTTTTTATAGCTCACCTTTAGTCAGTTTTAATAGCCTGTTTATCACCACTGACGCACCATTACTACTCTTTTGGGCAATCACTCTTTGGCTTGCGTTCATAGCGCTGCAAAGCCAAAAATTAGGCTGGTGGATTCTGCTTGGTATCGCTGGCGGTTTCGGGCTTTTATCGAAATACACAATGGGCGCATTAGCAGTCGCAATCTTGCTGTTTTTACTGTCCTCTAAAACCCATCGTCAGCAACTTTGGCAACCCGGTATTTGGATTGCCGCCAGCACCGCAGCACTGGTCTTTTTACCCAATATTCTGTGGAATTATCAGCATGATTTTATTAGCCTGCAACATACATCGGAAATATCCCATCTCGATCGCGGCTTATTCAATCCCGATAAACTACTGGAATTTATCGCCGGACAATTTTTCGTTTTCGGGCCAATCGCTTTTTGGCTATTCCTGCGCGTTTTAATGAAAAAACCAGAAAGCGCAAACCATCGTTTGTTGATGTTTGCCGCCTTCGCCATTTTAGGGGTCATCAGTTTGCAAGCACTCTTAGCTCGTGCACACGTCAACTGGGCTGCCGCAACTTATGTCAGCGGCAGTCTATTGGTTGCCTATGTTGTCGTGCACCACGGCCTTAAACATGTATTTAAATGGTTGCTTGGCATAAACATTCTCTTGATGACACTCTTTTACTTTTATCAACCAATACTGAGTGCCGTAGGCGTTGAAGCCAGCAAAAAAAACGATCCTTATCATCGAGTAACGGGTTGGCGGGAAGTGACTGAAAAACTGACCACTCTCGTACCGCAACCGGAAAAATTTGTCTGGGTGAGTGAGTCGCGTAAATTACTCTCTTATGCTCACTACTACCTTAGTGACTTCGAGACCACCAACGGCTTAGAGGTGCGCAGTTTTAATCCAGACGAACATATCAGTGATCAATATGAGCTTTTGTGGAATTTGGCTAATTCAACCAAAAACGCGTTTATTTTCATTGCTGAAAAGCCAAAAGATTTACGTGGCTGTTTTGGCTCGATTGAAGATTTAGGAAAAGTTTCACATCAAACCTATGCGACGCTTGAGAGAAGCATATATGTCTATCGACTGCATGATTTTCAAGGGTATGAAAACTGTTATCAGCGCGAATTAAATCCACGCTAGAACGATAAAAACCGTATTTTTCGTTGTTGAAAATACGGTTTTTTTAGAGCGGCAGCACATTAAGAAAATGCAGAACAAGTCTCTGATTACTTAGGCTGCAATTCCACTGTGTCTAAGCAGTGCGTCAATCTGTGGTTCACGCCCACGGAACTGTTTAAACAGCAACATTGGATCAATCGAACCACCTGCCGCCAAAATCGTATTGCGGAATTTCGCGCCGGTGTCGGCATTCAAAATCCCCTGTTCTTCAAACAAACTAAACGCATCCGCTGAAAGCACTTCCGCCCACTTATAGCTGAAATATCCTGCAGCATAACCGCCTGCAAAAATATGACTAAAGCTATGCATAAAACGGTTATATTCCGGCGGCATAATCACCGCAACTTCCGCACGAATGCGCTGACTCAAAGCACTTAAAGCCTCAACCTCATCGGGCTGATAAAACGCATGCAATTCAAAATCGGCCAACGCAAATTCTATCTGACGCAACATCGTCATCGCAGATTGAAAACCTCGACTGGCTTGCAAAGCACTAAACAACGCTTGCGGTAGTTTTTCATCGGTTTCAATATGCCCAGAAAGCAGATCCAAACTCTCGCGTTCCCAACAGAAGTTTTCCATAAATTGCGATGGCAACTCAACCGCATCCCAAGGCACACCGCTGATACCAGAAATATCCAAATGAATCATTTTAGTCAGCAGATGATGGATACCATGGCCAAATTCATGAAACAGCGTTGTCAGTTCATCATGGGTTAAACACGCCGGTTTATCCCCTACCGGAGGGGTGAAATTGCATACTAGATACGCGACAGGGGTTTGCAATTTGCCTGAGGAAGTTTGCCAACGGGTAATTGCCGAGTCCATCCAAGCGCCACCGCGTTTGTTTTCACGTGCATACAGATCTAAATAAAAATGACCAACCACACTTTGCTTATCGTCCAGCAACTCAAAAAAACGCACATCAGAATGCCAAGTTGGCACGCCTTGTTTTTCGCGCAACGAAATGCCGAACAACTTGTGAATAATCGTAAATAAGCCACTCAACGCTTTCTCGACTGGAAAATAAGGTCGTAAGTTTTCTTGTGATAGCGATAAAGTCGCATTCTTGAATTTCTCAGAAACATACGTAATATCCCAAGGCTCCAATTTTTCCATACCCAAATGCTCGGCAGCAAACTGCTGCAAAGCGGCTAATTCACGCTCTGCCTGTGGCTTGGATTTTTTTGCTAAATCCCGTAAAAAACCCAAAACCTGCTCGGTGTTTTCTGCCATTTTGGTCTCCAAGGACAGCTCCGCATAATTGGCAAACCCTAACAACTGCGCTTTTTTATGACGCAGTGCACGGATTTCTTCAATAATTGAACTGTTATCAAATTCGGTTTTGTCCGCTTGGTCAGAAGCACGAGTGCTAAAAGCGCGATAAACTTGCGCACGCAATTCGCGATTATCCGCATGAGTCATTACTGCCAAATAGGATGGAAAATCCAAGGTCACACACCAAGTACCTTCTGGCTGCTCTTTTTGCTGTGCCAACTGCGCCAATAGACCCATTGCCGACTCCGGTAAACCAGCCAAGTCTTTTTCATCCGTAATAGTTTTTGACCAGCTCTGCGTCGCTTTTAATACGTTATTGCCAAACTGACTACTTAACTGTGACAACTTTTCGGAATATTCTTTAAACTTTTTCTGCTCAGCAGGTGGCAAAGCGATGCCACTTAAACGAAAGTTTCGTAGCGCATTAATAATCACTTTCTGTTGCGCCAAAGAGTAGCTTTGATATTCATCACTCTGAGCCAATTGATTAAACTTTTCATAGAGCCCGGCATTTTGACCAACCTCAGTGCTGTAGGCGGTTACTTTCGGAATACATTGGCTATAAGCCTCATGCCACTCATCAGAGTTTTTGACCGCATCAAGATGCCCCATCGGCCCCCAAACACGCTCAAAGGTGTTATCAATTTGCTCCATTGGTTCAATAAAGTTTTGCCAAGTCGGTGCTGCAGGCTCTGCCACTAAACGCTCAATTTGCGCACGACTCTGCGCCAATAATTGCTCCATTGCTGGCGCAATGTGCTCGACTTCATACTGGTCAAATTTGGGAAAACCATCTAGTTCGAAAAAAGGATTACTCATTAATTTATCTCTCAAAGATTAAGGCCCGAACCGAATCGCGCAACTGAAGTGGTAGTTTTATTATTGTATTTATCTTTTAAATCTGTATGAATATAGCTATGGTCGTAAAACCGATTTTCAAGCACGATTGTTTCGTTCTGATGTCAACACGACCTCGTCTGAATCTTCAGTTTGCGCGGTTTGATGAAACTCCAGCAGCCGATAAATCAAACGCTCGCAACAACCTGCCCCCTGACAAGCATACGTCTTGGCACTGACTTTTTCAAAAGTATCCGCACCATTCTCAATCGCTCGCATCACCTCCTCTTTTGGGACGTCATAACAAACGCATAAATTCCGTTTTGGATTTTTCTGCCACTCTTCGTGCCAACGATTTCTAATGTCTTTTTCCAAGATAACCACAGCAAATTTAAAAACCAAAAGCCATTTTATCGGCTACCCATCACTTAAGCAAAAGATGCTCCGCTAAGGCGCGCAATCAAGATGATGTTCCACGTGAAACACCTTAACGACAATGCTAAAACCATACCCTATCTTAAAAAATGGCAGGATAAGTCCAAATGGCTTAAGGGATAGAAGAATCCACTCAGTACTTGATTTGTTTCACGTGAAACGCCAATAACTTCGGTATAGTGAAACATCAATATAAAGAATTTGTGAGGTTTTAGATGCCTTGGTTTTTTTCTATCTTGCTTATGCTAAGCCTTGCCTCAGGTACGATACAAGCACAGCAAAAAACGGAACAAAACACTGAACCAACCGCAGCAACTCAACCAACAGCCGCTGCCTTAATTACTCTCGCGCTAGAAAGATGGCGGGGCAAAAGTGCCTATAGTCAATTAACCATGCTAATCCAAAGACCAGCGTGGCAGCGTAAACTGCAAATAGAAGGTTGGACGCAAGGCATGAGCAATTCGCTAATGCGTTTCACCTATCCGCCCAAAGATTCAGGCAACGCCATTCTAAAAATCGACAATCAAATCTGGCTATTCACACCTAAACTCCAACGCATCAGCAAGCTGCCAAATTCGATGCTCAGCCAATCGTGGATGGGGTCAGATTTCTCTTATAACGACCTCGCCAAAAGCGATCAAATTTTACGCGACTATAACCCGCAAATTATCGCCCGCCATACTGACACTTTTAATCCTGAATTAAGCGTTTACCAACTTGAATTGCATCCCAAAGAGAGTGCGCCAGTGGTTTGGGGAAAAGAAGAGTTGTGGATACGTGAAGATGGCGTTTTACTCAAAGAAATCTTTTTTGATCAGCAAATGACGCCCCTGCGCGCACTGCAGACTTTGGAAATCCGCAACAGTAAAATCGGCGCTTATCCGACTATTATGCGGATGCAAGACTTTAACAAAACCGATGAATGGACCGAGGTTCATACCGATAAAATTTGGTTTGATGTTGCTATACCAGAATCGCTGTTTAGCCTAGGAAGTTTACGTTCGCCACGCTCTTGGCAACTTGAAAGAAGCGATGATCTGGAGCCGCTTGAATGAGCGCGCGCGCGCAAAAATTTATTTACCGCAGCATACGGCAGTTTGCATGGCGCAATCTGTGGCGTCACAAAACGCGTTCATGGCTAACGCTTAGCGCGATTGCTGTGACCACGATGAGCTTAGTCTTTATGCTGAGCTTTCAATTTGGCACCTATGCCAGCATGAAAGAACAGAATTTAAGCCTCATCAGTGGTTTTGCCCAAGTGCAAAACCCACAATTTTCTGAGCGCCCTAACCTTCACAACGGCTTTCAGATTGGCAAAAATTGGCCAACCATTTTGCAGCAACAAAGCGCGCTGAGTGGCTACGGTTTTCGCGCGCAAAACTTTGCGATTTTAAGCAATCTTAAAGACACCCAGAACCACGCGGTGCAAATCATGGGCATACAACCCGAAAGTGAAAAAACTCTTTCAAGCCTAAGTCAAAATATCAGCCAAGGCTCGTATTTTGCTGATCCGAATCAGGCCATGCCAATTGTGTTAGGCAAACAATTAGCAGCAAAATTAGAGCTTACTATCGGCGACCAATTGCAACTATTGGGGGAAGATGCCAACGGCAGTTTGGCGGTAGAACTGTTTACCTTAGTTGGCACTTTTGATCTGCCAATCAATGCCTTCAACAATCAATTGGCACAAATTCGTTTAAGTGATTTCCAAGCATTATTTGCCTACCCAAATCAAGTACAACAGCTGGTTTTAAAAACGCCAAAACTAGCACAAATGGACAAGCTTGCCGACGCACTTTTTAGCCAATTAGAACAAGATGCCTATCCACAAAATTTGCGTTGGCGTGATTGGAAAGACCTGCAACCCGGTTTATATCAAAGCATTCAAATGGACATCGCCAGCGCTTTTTTATGGTACAGCGCCCTGCTGCTGATTGTGGTTTTGATTGTGCTAAACACCTTATATATGAGTGTGCTTGAACGCCATAATGAATTTGCTCTACTCCATGCTTTGGGCATGCAACCACGGCAAATTAGCGCAATGCTTAGCCTAGAAATATTGTTATTAATTACCCTTGGTTTAGCACTCGGCTGGATCGCTGGTGTGGCGATTAGCCTCTACTTTATGCACGCTGGAATCACCTTCTCTGGTATGGAAGAACTGTTCGCACAGTTTGGTTTAAGCGGCACGCTCTACCCCCAACTGAGTGTGATTAGCTTAGCTTTTGTACCTTTGGTCTTTGGGATTGCTTGGCTGTTAATGGTGCTGCTGTTGCATTTTAAAATAGCGACCATCAAACCTTTAACCAGCCGACAGTTATGAGGATTTGAACGAATGAAATGGCCTATTCTGCTTTTCGCTTGGCGCAATCTTTGGCGTTATCCCAAACGCAGTGGTATCTTGCTTAGCGTTAGCTTTTTAGGCCTAACAGCCATTTTGTTTTTTAATTCATTGATGCTTTCATGGGCAAACGCCATGTTGGATAATGCATTGAACAATCTTGGCGCAGAGTGGCAAATTCAGACTACCGACTTTACCCAAAACCCTGATTTACAACAACGCTTTATTTTGTCAAAAACCCAACAAATCGCCTTACAAGAGAGCACGTTATTTTGGGCAGGACGTTTGAACTTACCCGCCATTGTAAAAAGCGAATACGAGAGTCTAGGCGTCAATTTATTAGCCGTCGATTTACAGCAAGAAGCTACCCTATCGTTTATTGGAAACGCACTACAAGACCCCATCAAACACTTCAACGATCCACAAAAACCTTATCAAATCATTGTCGGACAAGCTTTGTTAGAACGCATAAATAGTGCCGTTGGGCGTAAACTGGTCGTGCTGACTCAAGGCAAAGACGGCAAATTAGCCGAGATCGGATTACGCATCAGCGCCAGCTTTCGGCACAGTGATCCAAACATCGAAAAGACGATGGTATTTATGCCATTAAGTACCGCGCAAAAATGGCTAGCGGTCGACAACCAAGTCAACCAAATCGCACTGAAAAATCCAAAAAAACTGAGCCTATCGCACGCCAAGCTAGGCGAGGATTTTATCCCGCAAATCGAAACACTGAAGTCTCAATTTTCTGAACAAAAAATCATCAGTTGGCGGGATTTACAACCCTATGCATTTGCCTCGATTAGCATGATGGACAGCTTTAATTGGGTCTGGTTGGCAATGATTGGCGTATTGATGCTGTTTGCTCTGCTTAACACGCTGTATATGTCACTTTATGAACGCCGCACCGAACTGCAACGACTGTTTATCCTTGGCTTAAAACCAAGCCAATTACGGCGTTTATTATTGCTCGAATTGCTGGCCATTTTGCTGCTCAGCGCGCTCTTTAGTTGGGGCTTTATGTTCGCCTTAGTCAGCCTGCTAAGCAACGGTATCAATCTAAGTTTTCTGGCTGAAGGCACCGCTTGGATTGGTATTAGCCATCAGCTGTTTTTAGGCTACGACTATGGGCTATGGCTAAACAATACCGGACAATTAATCGTTGCACTTAGCTTATTTGCAGCACTACCGATTTGGCGTGCAACACGTTTCAAAAATCTGCAACAGAGTAATCAAAGGATCTGAGTATGTTTCATCCGACGGTAATTGAGTGCCAAAGCGTCTGCAAAGCATTTGCCGACGGCGACAGCGTAATTAAAGCCATTGACCAAGTCGATTTGCAGGTATACGCCGGTGAGTTTATCTGCCTATATGGCGCTTCGGGTTCTGGCAAAACCACTCTGTTGAATTTAATTGGCGGCTTGGATCGACCAAGTAGCGGCGAAGTTTTTCTCGATAAACATCCGCTTAGTCATTACAGCGATGACCAATTAACCGATTTACGCTTACATAAAATCGGCTTTATTTTTCAATCTTACAATCTGGTGCCAGTGTTCAGCGCTTTAGAAAACGTCTCTTTCATTTTGCAAATGCAAGGATTATCCAATCGCGATGCAATCAACAAAAGCGAATATATATTGCAACAAGTCGGATTACAAAACTTAATGCACCGCCGCCCTGCCGAACTGTCCGGCGGCCAACAACAACGGGTTGCCATCGCTCGAGCGATTGTCGCCCAGCCGAAAATTATCTTGGCAGACGAGCCTACCGCCAATTTAGATTCAAAAAATTCCGAACAACTGATGAACTTAATGCATCAACTTAATCGCGACCTTGGCAGCACTTTTGTTATCTCTAGCCATGACCCACAAGTAATTGAAAAAGCAGAACGCAAAATTGAACTCGCTGATGGAAAAATACTGCATGATTCCGCCGATTAAACCTTTTTCCATCGATAGACATCGAAAATTCCTAAAATTAAGCGTTTTGAGCGGTTTTTTATTACCCCCCTTTCTCATTGGGTTACCAATAACAAGTTATGCGCTTGAAGGACACTTTAAAAGCGCAATTTTTTCGCAAGACGGGCAACAAAATTCAGATTTTAGAGGCAGTGATTACGACTTACGCCTTAAACGGCAACAAAATTGGCAAGCATGGACTTTCGCTATGGATTATCAACTCAGCGGCATTCGAAGCTCCAATCTTAATGCGAGCCAACTGAACCAAAGCAATCCAGATCGTTTTGCGCTATTGCGCCTCAGCCAAACACTCGCCGATTCCAGTACAGACTTTAGCCAACAGCGCATCGATCGCTTAAATGCCACTTTCCGTCATCGCAATGATACGATTACTTTTGGCCGACAGGCGCTAAGCTGGGGCAACGGTTTGGTGTTTAATCCTCTTGATCGCATCAATCCATTTGCACCCAATCAAATTGATAAGAGCTATAAACCTGGTGTGGATATGCTAAGCGGACAAAAGAGCCTGCGGAATGACGATCAACTCAGCTGGTTTATCCTTCCAAAACGGGCGACTTTCAACGAAAAAGTCACCTATGACGCAAGCAGTTTTGGAATCAAGTGGTATCACTTTTCGCCAAACAGTAATCGTGATTTTCAATGGTTATTGCTTAAAGATGAACAGGAACAATTGTTTGGCTGGCAGCTGACCGAGAACAGCGACTACGGTTTATGGAATTTGGATTTATTGTGGAGTTACGATCAAACTTACCGAAAAAATACACTTAGTGCGTTGCTCAATTGGCAAAACAGCCTATCGATTTTCGATCGCCAAACAGTGCTTTTTGGCGAACTGTTTTACAACGGTTATGGCAGCGCACTGACGCACACAATGGCCGACAATCTGCCTTCTCGCTTAGTGGATTTACAAGCCGCCGGTAAATTATTTAGCACCCATCGCTATTACAGTGCCATCGGCGCCAGCGCAGAAATCTACCCACTGCTAAACATCAACGCCACCTTGATTTCTAATTGGCAAGATAAAAGCCAATTGCTCGCTTTGGAACTCATCTACTCGGTAAGCGATAACGACCAGTGGTTACTGAGCTGGCAACAACCTTTTGGGCAGAGGGGAAGCGAATTTATGGGTTTACAAAGCGCCACCTCACCCAATCGTCAAAACAATTCCGGCTCTGTGGCGCTGCAATGGCAACATTATTTTAGTTATTGAAAACTGCACAAGAATATTTAAAAAAACCACCTAAAATTTCACTTCGCTATTTTTTTATTTAATCATCTGTTCTGCTGACTCTTTTGCTAATTGCGTGCGGGCTAGGCGTTTTGATAGGCTATAAAGTTGTTTAAACCCCTCGATAATTTCCATTTCGTAGCGGAAAATTTCCAAGCGTTTTTCCGTTTTTTCAAACCGTTTTAACTGATGCGCCAACGCTTCTTGAATCAAATGCTCAATCGTCTGTTCCGAACCCATCACTTCTAAAGCTGCATCATGGTTTGCTTCTAATAATCCAAGCAATCCTTTATCCATCGCTTTAGCGACTTCATTGGTTAACTGCCCAACCAAATTCAACATAGTCGGCGACGGTTTAATGTCATCCAATAACATCCGATGCAATACATTAAAAATATGATCCTCCATCGCGGTTCGCATCGATTCAAAACCATGCACAATTAACATCAACTCGGAATACGTTTTTTGTTCACTGTCACTTAATGAACCTTGCGCGGTACGAGCGAGATAACTCAATATTTGCTGCTGATAAGATTTAAAACGCTGTAAATTGACCGATTCCTTACTGAGCTTTTCCATTTTTGGCTCCGAAATCAATGTAACCATGCGCTTATAAAACAGCGCCTGCTTCTTGTGATAATCTTGAATTTCAATACTCACGGCCTGTAGTGCAACGCTTGGCGTATCAATAAATGTTTCGTCCAAATGTTTGGCCCTAAAAGCGATGCCATCCTTTTCATCTTCAATTACCGGTACAATTTTACTGGCTAACCAAACAAACAAAGAGGCAAACGGAAGAAACACAAGTAAGGCCACTAGAGTTAACAAGGTGTTTGCATTGGCAATCTGGCGCGGCATATCATCTACTAAACCGACTTGATCGGACGCGCTCATCAATATCGCTATCTCCGCCAAATACGGAATAAAAGGCAACCAAATAATGACTGCACCTAGGTTAAAAAATAGATGAATAAACGCCGTTCTAAGCGCATCACGCGATTTACCAATCGAGGCTAACATTGCGGTAATCGTCGTACCAATATGTGCGCCCATTGCCAACGCAATCCCCGCGGGAAGGGTAATCAAACCACTGCCAGCCATGACAATAATAATCCCGATGGTCGCCGAAGAAGATTGAATTAAAGCGGTAAACAACATCCCTACTGCGATGGCCAACAAAGGATGTTCCATCTGTACCATCAAGTTTAAAAATGGCTCGTAATTTCGCAAAGGCGCCATGCCTTCGCTCATTAAATTCATGCCAAAAAAGATCAACCCCAATCCTAGAATGAGTTGACCAATCGCCCGTGTGCGCGCCTGTTTGCCGACAAACTGCATTAAAAATCCAACAGCAATCATCAAAAGCGCAAAATTCTGAATTTTAAACGCGACAATCTGTGCCGTCACCGTCGTTCCAAGATTGGCCCCCATAATGACGCCCGCGGCTTGGGTAACCGTCATTAAACCGGCCGAAACAAAGCCAACGGTTAATACCGTGGTAATGGATGACGACTGGATAACCGCGGTTACCCCTGCGCCGGTAATCGCGCCCATCACACGATTGGTGGTTAATTTGGCAAGCAGACCTTTCATCTGATCACCAGCAACGCTTAACAAGGCTTTAACCATTAAATCCATGCCATATAAAAACAGCGCTAAGCCTCCAAGAAGCCACATACTCATATTCCACCAATCAATGTGATTGTGGACATTATTTAACACACCATTCACCATTGAACTGGCGGCAACATTCTGAGTAAAAAGAGCGATAGAACCAAACAGAATAGAGAGTATCAAAAGCCATTTTTTTGCTGATTGAAACATATACACCGCCTTTAAAATAAAATCGTAATTTCTCATTTTAGCGATTAAGTCTAAGCAAGGTTTTATCTTCAACTAAGAACAGTGAGACAATTGCATAAGAATTACTCTGCATCTAACTGCTTAAAGTACGTATAAATATAATTAATCAAGTTCTAAAACGTAGATGTATATAATAGAAAGCTAATTGTTAACACAATTTTACTCGTCTATTCCGTTTAGGAAGAATCGAGGAGATACCGAACAAGTACCGCCCGTAAGAGTTTGGACTAGTTTTGTCTCTCCTTAATAAATGACATCGCAAACTAATGCGAGAATCGCCATCCCGTTTTGAACAAAAAAGGTAGAGGACATATCTTTATGAAAAATCGCAATCTATTTGCTGGCTTAACCCTAGCAGCCGCACTGTTAGCCACTTCTGGCACCTATGCCGTTGAACCAAGCAAATTTGCAGGCGCAGCACCAAGCCCAGAGCGTCAAACCCCTCAAGGTCTTTATATTAATGCCGCCAATACTTATAAATGGATGAAAGAAGACAGCAAAGTTATTCTTGTTGACGTACGTACTCCAGCTGAATGGCAATTTGTTGGCTACACGCCAATGGCACAAATCATGATTCCATCAGTTAAATTTGAATTTAATAAATTTGATGAGAAAAAACCACGTTATGCATCAAAAATTAATGACAATTTCATCGCTGAATTTGAAGAAAAGCTGTTCGACCTAGGCGCTGATAAAAACACGCCTTTCGTTATCATGTGTCGTTCTGGCGCAACTCGTGCGCAGCCTGCAGCAAAAATGCTAGATCAGTACGGGTACAAAAACGTCTACATCATGACAGACGGTTTTGAAGGCGGAAAAGTCAAAGAAGGTGAACACAAACAATGGCGTATGAAAGCCGGTTGGAAAGTGGATAACCCAGTCGAAAGTTGGACATACAATATCGATAAAAAGACCGCTTATTTAGACAAATAAGCGTAACTATCCGGTAAACACCTCTTACCAACCACACTTATCTGTGAATAATTAGGTGCCCACGTATTTTAAATGGGCACTTATTATGACAGACACACTATCAACGCTTCCCACAGTCAAAAAGATTCGCCGTCGCTACTCACGGGAATTCAAACAGCAGGTTTTGACCGCTTGCGAGGACCCTAACACCTCGATTGCACAAGTGGCTCGAGACTACGGCATCAATGCCAATCAAATACAGAACTGGAAGCGTCAGCTTAAAAAGCGCCATGCTTCCCAAGCGGCATTTATTCCGCTGGTCTTGAACGATCTGCCGCCGTCATCGCCTCAAACGCTCTTGGTCGAACTGCCTGCACCTCAAGGCAAGATTGCTGTGCACTGGCCTGTCACAGAATTGGCCAAATTAAGCGCCTTTGTCAAGTCGGTGCAGTCATGATTCGCATTGATCATTATTGGCTGGCGACTGAACCCATGGATATGCGTGCAGGACCCGATACCGCATTAGCTCGTGTCATTGCCGTGTTTGGTGAGGCCAAACCCCATCATGCGTATCTGTTTGCCAATAAGCGTGGCAATCGAATGAAGATACTGATCCACGATGGCTTAGGCATCTGGCTGTGTGCTCGACGTTTGAATCAAGGTAAATTCCATTGGGCTGAGCTGTGGCGGGGCGATTCCGTGACACTCTCCCCTGAACAATGTCTGGCACTGGTGCAGGGCTTGCCTTGGCAACGGCTCGAGACTTCCTTATCACTGAGTTAGTCTTTATAATCCGCGGCATGAAAACAATGCCAAACCTCCATCAACTCTCTGCTGACCAGTTACGAACACTGGCGGCGCAGTTGTTGGTTCAGGTTGAAGAAAAAGACCAGCGCATCGCCGCCGATGCCAAAGCCATTCAACAAAAAGAGCTTAAAATCGATCAACTCACCTATGAGTTAGCCTATCTCAGACGTTTAAAATTCTCACACAAAAGTGAACAGATCAGCGCCTTACAGATGACACTGTTGGATGAAGTGACCGATGCCGACATTGCCGCGATTGAATCGGAACTGGATGCGCTTAGAGACAAAACCGACACAGCGCAACCAAAGAAAAAACCTAAGCGTCAGCCGCTACCCGAACACCTACCTCGTCTTGACATCCGTCATGATCCCGAATCCACCACCTGTTCATGTGGCTGTCAATTACGCCATATTGGTGAAGACGTCAGTGAAAAGCTGGATTATCTGCCCGGGACGTTTCAAGTTGAACGTCATATTCGCTCCAAATGGGCGTGCGATACCTGTGAAACTCTGATTCAAAAACCGATGCCCCCACAAATCATTGATAAAGGTCTGCCCACCTCTGGGTTACTCGCACATCTGCTCATCGCCAAATACGCTGATCACTTACCGCTGTATCGTCAAGCTCAGATCTTTGAACGGGCCGGTGTTAAATTACCCAGTTCCACTTTAGCCGAATGGGTCGGCGTCTGTGGTGTTCAACTTGAACCGGTGGCTCAAGCACTCAAAGACTTTTTGCTGACGCAACCGGTCTTGCACGCCGATGAAACCCCAGTGCCCATGCTCAAGCCGGGGAATAAGAAAACCCATAAAGCCTATCTGTGGGCCTACACCAATCCAGCCAATGCACAACATAAGGCGGTGTATTACCACTTCAGTGAAGGACGAAACGGCAAGTTCGCAAGAGAGGTGCTACAGGATTGGAAAGGATTGTTGGTGTGTGATGACTATCCTGGGTACAAAGCCAGTTTTAAACAAGGCGTGAGCGAAGTGGGCTGTATGGCGCATGCCCGTCGTAAGTTCGTGGAACTGCATGAAAGCGGCAAAAGCACGATTGCCATTCAAGCCATTGAACTAATGGGACAACTTTACGCCATTGAAAAAGAGATTCAACCCTTAGCCCCAGAGGAACGACAGATAATCCGGCAGCAAAAATCCAAACCGATCATGGACTTGCTGCTCAAATGGCTGAAGGTCCATCGAGAAAAAGTGCCCAAAGGTGGGGCAACGGAAAAAGCGATTCACTATAGCTTGAAACGTTGGGATGCCTTAAGCCGATACCTTGGAGATGGCCGCCTGCCCATCGATAATAACTGGGTAGAAAATCAAATCCGACCTTGGGCGTTAGGTCGCAAGAACTGGCTGTTTGCCGGCAGTCTACGCAGTGGTCAACGTGCGGCGAATATTATGAGCTTGATTCAATCAGCTAAAAACAATGGTCTGGATCCTTACGCCTATCTCAAAGACGTGCTTGAACGCTTACCCACCCATAAAGCCAGTCAAATCGACCAACTCCTACCGCACAATTGGCAACCTAGCAATCGGTGATTGCCGGACGCTTACAGACCAACGCATTGCGGCCAATGCCAAAGCCATTCAACAAAAAGAGCTTAAAATCGATCAACTCACCTATGAGTTAGCCTATCTCAGACGTCTAAAATTCTCACACAAAAGTAAACAGATCAGCGCCTTACAGATGACACTGTTGGATGAAGTGACCGATGCCGACATTGCCGCGATTGAATCGGAACTGGAATCTCTCAAAGACAAAACCGACACAGCGCAACCAAAGAAACAACCTAAGCGTCAGCCGCTACCCGAAAACCTACCTCGTCTTGAAATCCGTCATGATCCCGAATCCACCACCTGTTCATGTGGCTGTCAATTACGCCATATTGGTGAAGACGTCAGTGAGAAGCTGGATTATCTGCCCGGTAGCTCTCAAGTGGAACGTCATATTCGCTCCAAATGGGCGTGCGATGCCTGTGAAACTCTGGTTCAAAAACCGATGCCCCCACAAATCATTGACAAAGGTCTGCCCACCTCTGGGTTACTCGCACATCTGCTCATCGCCAAATACGCTGATCACTTACCGCTGTATCGTCAAGCTCAGATCTTTGAACGGGCCGGTGTTAAATTACCCAGTTCCACTTTAGCCGAATGGGTCGGCGTCTGTGGTGTTCAACTTGAACCGGTGGCTCAAGCACTCAAAGACTTTTTGCTGACGCAACCGGTCTTGCACGCCGATGAAACCCCAGTGCCCATGCTCAAGCCGGGGAATAAGAAAACCCATAAAGCCTATCTGTGGGCCTACACCAATCCAGCCAATGCACAACATAAGGCGGTGTGTTCTGGTCAAGCTTTTTTGGACACTTGGTTTTTACAATTTTCATACTCAATCGGCGTCAAATCACCGTTCGCAGTATGAAGCCTTTTTAAGTTGTAGTAACGCATGTAATCTGCTACGTCTTTTTTCATGCTCTCGCGTGTTGGATGATAGGCTTTAAACAGCCAGTCATGTTTTAAGCTGCCAAAAAATCGTTCAACAACGGCATTATCCCAACAGGCTCCGACATCGCCCATAGAGGCTGTCATATTTTGCTTAGCCAGTAGTGTGGCAAACCGTTTGCTAGTGTACTGAGAACCACGATCACTGTGAAAAATCACGCCTTTGGGATGCCCTCGTAGCCAATACGCTTGCTGTAAGGATTGCATGACGAGTTCGACCGTCATTCGTTCACTCACGGCCCAACCGATAATGCGGCGAGAATACAGGTCCATTACGACACTCAAATACAGCCAACCTTCAGGTGTTTTCAAGTAGGTAATATCGCCTGCCCAAACTTGATTCATCGCGCTTGGATTGAACTTCATCTTAACCAAGTTATCCGCCACTCGATGTGTCAGGTTACGCTTAGTCGTTATTTTATAAGCTCGACGCTGTTTGACGACTAATCCCAGTGTTTTCATGAGCCGACGTGCTTTCTCTCGGCTGACGAGAAACCCAGCCTTACGAAGGGCTTTGGCGAGTTCACGAGAGCCCAAACTGTCACGGCTCTCTTTGAAGAGCTGTTTGGCTGTACGATAGAGTTCAAGTTGTTCTGTCTTGATTGCCTTTTTAGGTCGTTTTTTCCATGCGTAATAGCCTGAACGACTGAGTTTCAACACTTGGCTCACAGGCTTAACTGGCAAGCCCTCCTGAATCAATTCATCCATGAATGAAAACGTTATCGGATGTCTTGCGCCAGAAGGGCTGAAGCTTTTTTTAAGATCTCTTTTTCGAGTTTTAAGCGCTTGTTTTCAGCGCGCAACTGTTTCAACTCAGCGCGTTCATCCTGACTCAGTGCTGACCCATTGGCTTGGGCTTCAAACTTCTCTTTCCACTTGTAAATCAAATTCGTTCTGACACCTAAGGATTCAGCCGCCTCTGCCACACTGTAACCTTGATCCGTTACCAACGCGACGGCTTCTTTTTTAAACTCATCGGTGTAAGTTTTATAAGTTCTCTTTTGACTCATGATCACTCCTAGTTCGACAACATCTATTGTCTCTTATAAAAGTGTCCACTGCTATTAGACCAGTTCAGTGTATTACCACTTTAGTGAAGGACGAAACGGCAAGTTCGCAAGAGAGGTGCTACAGGATTGGAAAGGATTGTTGGTGTGCGATGACTATTCAGGGTACAAAGCCAGTTTTAAGCAAGGCGTGATCGAAGTCGGTTGCATGGCGCATGCCCGTCGTAAGTTCGTTGAGCTGCATGAAAGCGGCAAAAGCACGATTGCCATTCAAGCCATTGAACTAATGGGGCAACTTTACGCCATTGAAAAAGAGATTCAACCCTTAGCCCCAGAGGAACGACAGATAATCCGGCAGCAAAAATCCAAACCGATCATGGACTTGCTGCTCAAATGGCTGCAGGTCCATCGAGAAAAAGTGCCCAAAGGTGGGGCAACGGAAAAAGCGATTCACTATAGCCTGAAACGTTGGGATGCCTTAAGCCGATACCTCGGAGATGGCCGCCTGCCCATCGATAATAACTGGGTGGAAAATCAAATCCGACCTTGGGCGTTAGGTCGCAAGAACTGGCTGTTTGCCGGCAGTCTACGCAGTGGTCAACGTGCGGCGAATATTATGAGCTTGATTCAATCAGCTAAAAACAATGGTCTGGATCCTTACGCCTATCTCAAAGACGTGCTTGAACGCTTACCCACCCATAAAGCCAGTCAAATCGACCAACTCCTACCGCACAATTGGCAACCTAGCAACCGGTGATTGCCGGACGCTTACAGATTACCCATCTAGGCTGCTGGGCCCATGCCCGACGTAAGTTTATGGATGCCAAAAAAGTACTGCCTAAGAATAAAACCGGCAAGGCGGACATGGCACTCAATCTCATTCAAAAGCTCTATCAAATTGAACAACACATCAAAGACCAACCACCAAATAAACGACTCGAGATCCGGCAAACCGAAAGCCTGCGGGTTTTAGAACAGCTCAAAACGTGGTTGGATAAAAGCCTCAACAGCACCGTGCCCAAAAGCAAACTCGGTGAGGCCTTGAGCTATCTTGCGAAAAACTGGGAAAAGCTTCAAATCTTCACCACGAATGGGCGATTGAATATCGACAACAACCCGGTTGAGAATGCCATTCGTCCCTTCGCGATTGGACGCAAGAACTGGCTGTTTAGCCAATCGGTTAAAGGCGCCAAAGCCAGTGCGATGCTGTACAGCTTGATTGAAACCGCCAAAGCCAACGGACTCGAACCCCAAGCCTATCTCACTCATCTTTTCCGAAACCTCCCCAACTGCGACACCCTCGAGCAGTTCGAAGCACTTCTGCCGTGGAACCACACCGCATACTAGAAAACTAGGGTGTGGGTAAATTGCCGCTTACCCAACTGCGACACCCTCGAGCAGTTCGAAGCACTTCTGCCGTGGAACCACACCGCATCCTAGAAAACTAGGGTGTGGGTAAATTGTCGCTTACGTTGGTAAGAGGTGTTTACCGGATAGTTACGCACGCGTAACACTGCTTGCCGATTAACTTCAGTGAACAGCGACAGGGAAGGCTTAGCGAAATTTGAAAAACACCAGTTAAGGCGTAAAGGGGAAAGCGTTTAAACAAAGGGACTTAAACGCTGAATGCGAAGATTTTGTAATATTGGCTGCTTAAAGATGTTTTTTCATGTAACTCCACAAAGCTTTCTTGTCCATAGCTTGACCATACAAGAAACCTTGAGCAACATCACAGCCTCTTTCTAAAAGGTAATTCACCTGTTCTTCTGACTCAACCCCTTCGCAAATAATATTCAGCTTTAGAGTTTGCAGCAATTGAATAATTCCATCCAAAAGAATAGAACTTTCTTGCCCTTGATGAATTTCTGCAACAAAGCTGCGATCAATTTTAATCGCTTGAAAGGTAAATTTACGCAAACTGTAAATCGATGAATAACCGGTGCCAAAATCATCTAACTGAAGCTCATAGCCTAATTCTCTAAAAATGTGCAAATTATTCTCAATCACTTCGTCTTTTTCAAACAACGCCGTTTCAGTCACTTCTATTTTTAATAAAGGCACCACTTGCGAATGATTCTGCGCAATATCTTCAAGTTGCTTACGAATTTTTGGATGAGCTAGCTGATAGGCATTCAGATTTATCGAGACTGGCCAGCGGAAACCATGTGCCATCCACAAACCGATTTCGACAACCAAATGCTTAATTAAACGTATACTCAAGCCAATAATTTCTTGCCTATCGGCAATTAAATGCAAAAAGTCACCTGGTAAAAGTATTTTATCGGCTTGCTTACGCCAGCGCATTAATGCTTCAAAACCAACAAGTTTACCGGTTTCCATATCGTGTTGCGGCTGAAAAAAGTTTTCAAATTCGTTCTTATTAATCGCATCACGAATAAATTCAATCGACTGTTCACGCTCAATCTCTTGGCTATAAAGCGAATGATCGTAATATTGCACTTGATTCTTGCCAGCTTTTTTAGCTTGGTACATCGCAAAATCAGCCGCTTGCAACAAGGAGTTTGTGTCCACTGCATCATTCGGATACTTGGCAATACCAATACTGGCTGAACAAGCAAAAGTAATATCAAACAATTGGTACGGGCGCTTTAAATCTTCCTGTAATTTATAAATAATACGCGTTAATGCTGAATCAGGAATCTCTTGATATAGGATGATTGTGAACTCATCGCCACCGATTCGGGCGATATGGTCACGCTGCTTTAAGCCATTGCGTAAACGTTTAGAAAAGTTACGTAACAACTCATCGCCATAATTATGGCCATGACGATCATTCAGCGTTTTAAAGTTATCCAAATCAATAAAAATTAATGTCAGCTCTTCACCTTCGCGTTGTGCAGACTGAAACATATCATCATAGATGCGATTAAAGCCTTTGCGATTCAATAAGCCTGTCAGAACATCGGTATCAGCCTGCTTTTGGAGAAACTCTTCTTTTTCAACCAAACCGAGAATATTGCGGAACACCGCCACATAATATGCGGGTTTTCTAGAGCGTGTTCCTTGGGTATAGACGGTCGAAATTTGCAAATCTTCCGGATAGACTTCGCCCGATTTGGTGCGATTATTCAACACCCCTTGCCAATAGCCATCACGGTCAAGGGCTTGATACATCTTCTGATAAAATTCGGGGCTTTGTTGATGCGATGAAAGAATGCTGGGATTTAGTCCCAAAACCTCTTCTTTTCGATAACCAGTAATTTTTGAGAAAGCGGGGTTCACATCTTGAATTTTAAATTGATGGTTAACCACCATTATGCCTTCCTGGGCGTGCTCAAAGACCATTTTATAGGTCAAGAGAGACTGCATCAGATCATGCTCACGTTGCACAGGAATAATTGAAAGCAAAATGAAATTTTGACCATTCAACGAATAGTAATTCTGGAATACTTTGGCAAAGATGCCGTTATGGTTTCGCCCAGAAAGCAGCAGTTCAATCGGCGTCGTGCTCGAAGAATAAATTCTTTCTAGGAACTCAGACATACCATTGATGATATAACGGGTGAATATTTGCGAGATTAATTCTTCGCCACTGCTCACTTTAAGAAGAAGTAAATCTCGCGCCGTTGCATTCGCTTCAACAATGCGAATTTCAGAGTCAAGCACCACAAAACCTATCGGCAATGACTCAAATAACTCGTTAGCCACTGTTTGTGACAAAAGGACATTACTGTAACTTTTTGTCAGATTTTTCTGTAACCGATCAAACTCAAGTTGTACTTTTTTTGAAGATGCTGAAGACGGTTCGGCGCAATGCTTTTCCAACATTACGCCGAACTTCTTTAAGACATCGTCTAGGCCATTAATTTTGCTATTGTCAACGAAGTAATTCATATGAGTCTTTTGGGTAGTTAAAAAAGCGTTTTATAAAAAACCCTTTTTACACGATAAATGGTCAAAAATGATGGAATTGGCTTTTTGAACCACGCTTCAAGTCATTGCGTACTAAAAATATGCTGCAAGCAAACCGAATTGCAACCCCCATAAAGAAACCATTGAGTCACTAGCCTCCTTGCTTTGCATAGGCGATTATTCAATCTACCGATAAAAAATCGACTTATTCATTATTTCCAGTATTTTCAACATCATCAATGTTGTCTATTTCCATAAACATTCCCATCATTGAGGTTGAAGCCTTTTTCACTGAATTACTGTTAAACAAAGTGTCTTTACTTTGTAAAGTGACATACTTGCCATTATCTTTGTGCTTCATTCGGTAGCGCAGAGTGAACGTCTCACCAATACGGCTATGCTTCACTTTTTCGATGTGGTCAAGCACCGACTCTACATCTTCCGGATGGAAAAGTTGTTGGAACTCCTCATTAGTTAAATGATTTAAATCATCCAAACTATAACCAAGCAGATTAGTATAGGTTTCATTAATAAAGGTGTTTCGAGCGGTTTTGAAGTCATAGATATAAACACCGCCTAAAGTGGTGTTAAACAGCAAATCAATCATGTCTTGTTGTTCTTTAATCCGCTGCTTAGTTCCCATCAGCTCGGTAATATCCGTTACCGTACCCATAACATATTGCGCTTGCTTCAAGGTGTTAAAAGACACCGCAACCTCTACTTGCAACCAGATACTCTCTTTTTCTGAGTTCCAAGCACGGAAAGTAATGGTCTCAGCATTTTTACGCGACAAGACATTTTCAATAAATGTTTCAAATTTCTGTCTGTCTTCCGAGTAGACCAAACCAACCAAAGCTTCATAAGTAGGCTGATATTTGTCGATAACCAAACCAAATAAACGATAAACCCCTTGGCTCCATTCCATCGTATTGGAGATAACATCCCAACGGAAAGACCCCGTTTTACCAAGAGTTTCAGCATCCATTAAAAGTGTATTAGTGCGTTCTAGCTCATTAGCCATACGCTCTAATTCCATCTGTTGCTTGTCTTTATCCTCATAGGCAACGCGCAATTCAGAATAAGCGGTCTGTAATTCTTCATTGGTTGACTGCAACTCTTCGTTGGTGGTTTCCAACTCCTCGTTAGAACTCTGCAACTCTTCGTTGGAACTTTGCAGTTCCTCGTTCATTGATTGCATTTCTTCATTGGAAGTTTCTAACTCTTCAATAACCGTTTGCAGTTGCTCTTTGGTTTTTAGCAGTTGTCGCTCTTGCTCTTTGAACAAAGCTTCATCCGAAGACCCTTCTTCCAGCTGCGCCAAAGGCATATCCAGAACATATTCAATCTGACAATAAATCAGCACCAAATGGCCCATACCAGATTGATGCTCAATATCAATTAAGATTAAACGTGCCCAAACCGTATTGTTATCGATAATTAATTTTTGGAAGGTGGTCGTTGAAATCGCCTGTCCAGAACTGAGTACATGCAGACCGGAACGCAAATCTATCGACAGACTCGGATGAATGTTTTGATAGATGTTATTCGTTGGTAAACCTTCAGGGCGAACGAGTAATGGATTCTTACCTTGTGAATAAACAATGTCCATATTCTCATTAATCAAAATAGAATACGGCAGCATAAATTCACGAGTTTTTCGCGCTATCAAATCGCCCAATGTATCGATCGTTTTCTTAGCGGTAGACACCACGGTTTTACTTTCCGCAGGCATATCCTGCACAAAATCAACCAAACTACGGCGTGGTTTTTGCGACTCCGGCGGTAATTTTTTTCCGATAAAGTTCGCTTCAAAAATCTTGCCACTTTTCGATAGCGGTCTAAAGGTATCTTGAAATACGCCTATCGATTCAGACTGTCCTAGGAACAATAATCCTCTTGGATTTAATGCGTAATGGAATACTGGTAGGATGCGGCGTTGCAATTCCAAATTAAAATAAATTAATAAGTTACGACACGACAACAAATCTAAGCGTAAAAACGGAGGATCTACGGTGACATCATGGACAGAGAAAATAACGACCGATTTTATCGGTTTAATAATCTGAAACTGTTCTCCGTCAACGGTGAAATACTTACGCTTAATTTTATCTGGTAAATTTTGCAGAGCACTTTCTGGATAAACACCGTTGCGCGCAAACTCGACTGCATGTTTATCAATATCGGTCGCAAAAATTTGGACTTTATAATCTTCAAAATGCTGTCCAAGAATTTCAGAAAGCACGATTGCAATCGAGTAAGGTTCTTCACCGGTAGAACACGCTGGCGTCCAAACGCGGATAATTTTATTTTCTTTGTTCTCAAGATAATGGCGCAACTCATCTTGCAGATAGTTGAAAGCGCGAGCATCACGGAAGAAAGCGGTAACACCGATTAACATATCGTTAAACAGCAATTCTGCTTCGTTCTCTTTATCGGTCAAGAATTGAACATAGCTTTTTACATTGCCAATTTTAAGCGCAGTCATGCGACGTTCAATACGCCGCATGATAGTGGTTTCTTTATATTGTGAAAAATCAATTTTAAAGCGACGCTTTAAAAGACGCAGAATTTCGTAATAAGACTCACGCGATAAATTGGTTTCAAACCCTAAAGGGACTTGGCGCGGGAAAGTAGAAATATTCTTAAGTTCCGGACCAATTTCTTCTGGTGGAAGAATTAAATCAACGTTACCGGAGTTGATGGCCGAGTTCGGCATACCGTCATATTTTGCGGTATTTGGATCTTGTGCAATCCCAAAACCACCTTCACCTTTGATGGCTCGAATCCCACGAGAACCATCTGTCCCTGTACCCGAAAGCACGATACCAATTGCAGCTTCGCCTTTGGCCACTGCAAGCGATTCAAACAACATATCAACCGAAGGTCTCGGGATATGTCTATTTTCACTCATCAGCGAGAGGATAATGGTGTCTTGTTTGGATATTTCTATATTGTAACTTGGCGGACAAATATACAAGGTATCAGGCTTTAAAACAGCGCCATTGTGCGCAGCCAAAACCGGTATATTGGAATCTTTTTCAAGCAAATCAACCATCATACTTTTGTATGAAGGGGACAAATGCTGCGCCAGAATAAAGCTCATTCCACTGTTACTTGGCAGATTTGACACCAATAACTGAAGCGCTTCTAACCCACCGGCACTGGCACCAATACCAACCACAATCAGTTGGTCGGGGTTATTCTTCATCTCTCTTGAAAGAGGCTCATCAGTTGATACCCCTATTTCTTCTGGTTGAGGATCGGATTCAAGTTCAGCATCTGTAACTTCATCCGACGAAGACTCGACAATGACTTCTTCGCGCTCTACATTATCTTCGATGGGGTTGTTACGTTTGTCTTCAGACACTTTATTATCCTTGTATATCCAATGCTTATCTAGCCACGTTACTGAAAAAAGATGCACCTAAGTCATCATCAAATCAGGGGTAAATCGAGTTGCCGTACAATCTAGCCGCATTTCTCTCGAGAAACTTGCGCTCCTAGGGGAACAAAAAAAAAACCGAAAATGGTTTTGATTGCAACAAAGAAACTGTGTTTTCTCACCAAAAAATGAGAACAGATTCTGTAAATTCTTAACCAGCAATGCCTAATCAAAAGGCACCAACGGATAAAATAGCACAGATACTAGTTATAAAAAACTTTGCTTATCACGTTCAAGTAAACATCCTGTACTTAAATGCGCTCAATCAAAAACCTTGGAGGCTTGTCATGTTAAAACTTAATTCTGTCAACAATTGATTAAAACGCGTTTAGCGTACAAAAAAACAACTTATTATCGACTTTTTTGCTTTTTATCATCTAAGAAGACCCTGCTGAATTTTATTTTTAATTTTAGCGAGCAAGTGGCACTTCTCGTATCGTTAAAAATACGTCTTCAAACGCTAAACACACCAAACTAAAAAAATTTGATAAGTATTTTCGCCACTTTTTAATGACTTATCAATATGAATTTCATTTTCTTATAACTTATACCTCTTTTGTATATGGGATTAACCCAATTAATCACTCTCGTGTTTAAGATAGATACAAAGACATTGAAAAAATACGGACTTTTCCACCTCTCGCTAAGATTTAATTGACTCTGCCAGCACTTTTGATAGCCTTTAATGAGACACTTCTGAATGGTCGTTACCCTGTGAACTTATTGGCTTATTCACTTCCTAGTATCGTTCTGCTACCATTTTTCGGCGCGATACTGGCATTTTTCGGCGCCAAATATAATCGTTTGGCTGGCGCATGGCTGAGTGCCTTAACGACATTACTGGCACTGTTAATTATTACGCTGCAAATCAGCTCATTATCTGCAGGCGCTCCTATAGTACAAAGCTGGCCATGGCTTGAAGCAATTGGCCTGTACTTTGCGTTCCGGCTTGACGGCCTGTCACTGTTATTCAGCTTAATGATTCTCATCATTGGACTGCTCGTTATTGTCTACGCACGCTGGTATTTAGGGGCTAATGACGGCATGGGACGATTTTTTGCGTACTTAATGCTGTTTATGGGCTCTATGCTCGGCATCGTACTTTCGGAAAACTTGATTCAGCTCGTTGTATTTTGGGAGCTAACCTCAATCAGCTCATTTTTACTGATTAGTTACTGGCAGCACCGTAAAGACGCACGCCAAGGGGCACGTATCGCACTGAATGTGACTGCGGCTGGCGGACTCGCATTGCTTGGTGCAGCCTTACTGATTGGCGAGATTGTCGGCTCCTATCAACTCAGCGCTGTTTTATCCAGTGGCGACCTTATTCGCCAAGACCCACTCTATCCAATCACTTTAGCGCTACTGCTCTTAGCTGTTTTTACTAAATCCGCACAATTTCCATTCCATTTCTGGCTACCGCAAGCTATGGCGGCTCCAACACCGGTTTCCGCCTATTTACATTCCGCCACCATGGTCAAAGCCGGAGTTTTTCTGTTAGCTCGGTTTTTCCCCGTCTTTTCCGGAACTGAAATGTGGACTTGGCTGGTTGGCGGCTCCGGCTTAATCACACTATTAATTGGTGCCTATACGGCCCTTTTCAAACACGATATAAAAGCACTTCTCGCCTACTCAACGATTAGTCATTTAGGACTAATCACCCTGCTGTTTGGTTTTGGCACCCAGATCGCAGCGGTAGCGGCTATTTTTCACATCATCAACCACGCCACATTTAAGGCGTCACTGTTTATGGTTGCCGGTATTATTGACCATCAAACTGGCACACGCGATATACGCAAACTCAACGGCCTGATTCGATATATGCCACACACTGCGGCTTTAGCGATTATCGCTTCTCTGGCAATGGCCGGCGTGCCGCTTCTCAACGGTTTTTTGAGTAAAGAGATGTTTTTTGCCGAAGCGGTATTAATGTCCGATAGCACGTCAATTGCTTGGTTAATTCCTTTGTTAGTCACCGTTGGCGGCATCTTTTCGGTGGCCTATTCACTGCGTTTTATTCACGACATATTTTTTAACGGCCACCCCAAAGAGCTTAGCCGTACACCGCACGAACCAGCAAGGCAAATGAAAATCCCAATCGATTTATTGGTTTTAACGTGTTTGGCGGTCGGCATTTTTCCAGCCTATACCGTACAACCTATATTAAACAACGCCGTTGGCGCAACCTTACAAAGCGCAGTGCCGGAATACACTTTAACCTTATGGCATGGCATCACCTTGCCGCTGATTATGAGCGCACTGGCTTTAAGCCTTGGCACACTTATCTATTTTAAACGCCACAACCTAATTGCTAATTACGAACGCCATCAGCATATTAATGCGCGACGCTATTACCTAACAACCATTCAATCTCTAATCTCTGTAGCCAGTAAAATCACGGGGTATTTTGATGGGGGTTCACTACAAAACTCGATATTTTTGGTTCTTTTAGCTGCATTAATCAGCTTGAACTATGGTTTTTGGCATTATCCAGGAAGTTGGTTTGGTGAGCGTACCCTGCTACCACTTGATCCCGTTAGCCTCATCCTAGGCGCGCTATTAATCATCGTCAGCCTTTATAGCTTGCTTTGGTATCGTCAGCGCCTACAAAGCCTTTTGGCTCTTGCTGTTGTCGGCTTGATTTCGGCACTGGCTTTCATTAAATTTTCCGCCCCCGATTTAGCGTTGACACAACTGTCGATTGAAGTTGTCAGTATGCTACTGCTGCTTTTAGCCCTCTATTATCTGCCGGCGAGTGCTCCACGTGAAACCAATCGATTGCGTTTATGGCGCGACGGACTTCTTGCAACAGCGATTGGGATAAGCGTCACGGTGTTAAGCTTGATGGTGCTCACGCGCGACTTTGAAACAATTGCCTCGTTCTTTATCGCTAACAGCGTCTCAGCTGGCGGCGGCAACAATATCGTCAATGTTATTTTGGTGGATTTCCGTGGTTTTGATACTCTTGGCGAAATCGTTGTGCTCGCTCTAGCGGGTCTAGGCGTTGTTGCCTTGCTCAATCAAACCAAAATTTCACCTATTGAAAAATTTCATCTCAGCAACCAACCCAATCCACTGATTTTACAAACCTTCAGCCGCATCATACTGCCACTGATGTTGCTGATTGCGGTCTTTATCTTATTGCGAGGTCACAATTTACCAGGTGGCGGCTTTATCGCTGGGTTAATAACAGCGATTGCGATAACGCTTCTGTATTTAGCCAACGGAATCTTTTGGAGTCATCAACATTTGGCTATCAATATGCAAAAAGTGATTGCGCTGGGCTTACTCTGTAGCGCTCTAACCGGATTGGCCGCACTGCTGTTTGACTACCCATTTTTAACTTCCGCGTTTACGCACTTTGATTTGCCCCTAATAGGTAAGATTGAACTCGCCAGTGCACTTGGCTTTGATTTAGGCGTTTTCTTAGTCGTGGTCGGCACCACCGTTTTAAGCTTAGTGCAGATTGGCCAACTCAACCAAAAGCGCCCCCTTAAGGAGACCGATAAATGGAAATATTGATCGCTGTATGCATCGGAACCTTAACCGCAAGCGGTGTATTTCTCCTGTTGCGGGCGCGAACTTTTGCCGTCGTTATCGGTTTAACCCTCTTGGCCTATGCGGTCAATCTATTTCTCTTTGCTATGGGCCGTTTACAGATTGGATTACCAGCGGTCATCAATGCGCAAGCTAATGATTATGCCGACCCATTACCTCAAGCTTTAGTTCTCACCGCCATTGTTATCGCTTTCGGAATGACCGCCTTTTTAATTGCCTTGGCGATTAAAGCACGCGCTGAATTAGGCAATGACCATGTCGATGGATTGCATCGGGCAAACGACGAAACACCTGAACAAGAAACGCCCACAAAGTCGCGTAACAATGGACGCATGAGAAACCCAATATGAACCTAAATCCGGTAATTTGGTCACTGCTTTTACCCTTGCTAAGCGCAATCGTTTTGCTGTTATTGAGTCAACGGATAAAATGGCAACGTAGCATCAGCTTATTCGCCAGCAGCAGCTTGGTCTTAATCACCTTCTACGCCATGGGGTTTGCACTCAGCTCTACGCCACAAACCTATGCGCTCGGCAACTGGCCAGCACCATTTGGAATTATCCTAGTACTCGACCAATTGTCTGGACTTCTACTAGTAATAACGGCTCTCTTAAGCCTTGCAGCACTGTGGTGTGCGGTCCGTCAAAACACCGACCAACAAGGTGTCCACTTCCATGTTCTTTGGCAACTGCAAATTTTTGGTTTGAACGGCGCTTTCTTAACCGGTGATCTATTCAATCTATTTGTCTTTTTTGAAGTGCTCTTATTGGCTTCTTATGGGTTGTTACTGCATGGTGGCAGACGCCAAAATACTAAAGCTGGCTTGCATTACGTGGTCATCAACCTGCTTGCTTCAAGTTTGTTTCTATTTGCCGTTGGCACGCTTTATGGCATCTTAGGCACGCTCAATATGGCCGACTTGGCTCAAAAAATCGCACATCTTCCCGCAGACAACCAGCCTATCGTTGCCGCCGCAGGCTTACTACTCTTAGTGGTGTTTGCCGTTAAATCTGCACTTTTTCCGCTGTATCTCTGGTTACCGAAAGCCTACGCGAATACCACGGCTCCTGTCGCCGCTCTATTTGCGATTATGACCAAAGTAGGCGTGTATGCGATTATCCGCGTCCACGGTATGTTGTTCGGCGAAAACGCAGGCGCCCTCGCTGGCTTACATTTGCCATGGCTACTCTGGCTTGGCCTGATAACCTTATTATTGGCTGCATTTGGCACCTTAGCAGCGACAACCCTGCGCCAAACAATCGCCTATTTAGTCTTGGCCTCTGTCGCCACTCTGCTGATTGCCATCGGGATAAATCAAACGCAGACGCTACCAGCACTGCTGTTTTACTTAATCCACTCAACCTTTATCGCCGCCGGACTATTTTTACTTGCCGACTATGTTCGCCAAGGCCGCCCACAACACGCTGACCGCTTAATCGCCGATTTCGCTATGCCGCGAAACACCTTAATTGGCGGCGTGTATCTTTTTGCCGCCATCGCAATCAGCGGCATGCCACCGCTGTCTGGCTTTTTTGGCAAGCTACTGATTTTGCAATCTTCAATTCAGCATCCCTATTTTTGGTGGATTTTGGCGACCATATTGCTTAGTAACCTGCTGATTATCATTGCATTAGTACGCGTTGGTTCGGTGCTGTTTTACCAAACACTACCGCGTGAAAGATGCCATGACTCAGCCCTTCAAACACAGTGCCTGCCACCACATATCAATCCACAGGGCTGTGGTGCGATTGTCGGTCTGTTATCTATAGGCATTCTTTTAACCTTGTTTGCACAACCCATTTACCAGATAACAGAATCAATCAGCGCACAATGGCAACAAGTGACACTCTATCAACAGCAAGTACTGACAACGGCACCATTCGACAACCCCAATAAAACCCTCTACTGGGAGGATATAAAATGAAATTCGTCCCTCGCTTTCCACAACCCCTACTCAGCCTTACGCTGTTCCTCATTTGGCTGCTATTGAATAATGATTTCAGTCCCGGTCAACTGCTTTTAGGATTATTTTTGGCGTGGGCAATCCCACTTTTCACTCAAGTTTTTTGGCCACATCCCATCTGTTTGCGTAAACCCTTCACGCTGATTAAATTCCTATTCATCGTCCTAGGCGATATAGTCGTTGCCAATTTTGTGGTCGCGCATCGAATTTTAAGCAGCACAAAAAAACTGCAACCGACTTTTCTGGCCATTCCGCTCGACCTGCAGCACCCGATTGCCATCAGCATTTTTGCCAACACCATTTCGCTAACGCCTGGAACAGTTTCATGTCATCTCAGCGATGACCGTAAAATCTTACTGGTACACGCACTCGACAGCGCAAAACCGCAACATGACATTGCACAAATCAAACAACGCTATGAACATCCGTTAAAAGAGGTGTTTGAATCATGTTGCAACTAAGTCTACAACTCGCGCTGCTACTGTTTACCGTCGCTCTGCTACTGAGTTTTTATCGATTGATTCTCGGCCCTTCAAACGCCGATCGAATTTTGGCGCTAGACACGCTCTATATCAACAGCATTTCGCTCATAGTATTAGCGGGGATTTTATTAGACAGCGCGCTGTTTTTTGAAACTGCTCTACTGATTGCGGTTTTAGGATTTGTTAGCACCGTCGCGCTCTGCAAGTTTTTATTGCGCGGCGACATTATGGAATAAAAAAGGAAACGAGAATGCCGTTTTGGTTTGAAATGCTGTTATCTGTACTTATCGTACTGGCCGCAACACTGGTCTTAATAGGCTCCTGGGGATTGGTGAAATTGCCGGATTTTTTTACTCGCTTACACGGTCCAACCAAAGCCAGTACGCTCGGTGCCGCCTTAGTACTGATCGCCTCAGCCATGTATTTTAGCCAACGAAGTGGCAGCCTTAGCCTACATGAAATATTGATTAGTCTGTTTCTGTTTATCACCGCACCGGTCGCAGCGCATTTAATGGCTCAGGTCGCCCTGCACCAGCAAGACAAGCAGCCACCGATTGATAAATCACTCGATCCGATAGATGGCGATACATCATCTTAAAGCTGATGTCGTGCGCGTCTTATTAATAGCCGAGTTTATTAATCATCCGACGATCGCGTTTGGTTGGACGTCCAGTTCCTTTTTCACGATAACCCAACAGTGCCATATCCTCAGTAGGTTTACGCTGGTTCAACAATTCGCTATTCAACTGATACAAAGTCTGCGCTTGTTCCGCACTACTGCGCTTATCGCTAACAACCAACACCGTTACTTCAATTTGGCGATGCGGCTGGGTGATTTTAAGCCTATCACCTTGTTGTAGGGTTTTACTCGGTTTGGGTTTATGGCCATTTAACTCAATCTTGCCGCCCTTAATCGCATCCAGCGCGACGCCACGCGTTTTAAAAAAACGGGCTGCCCATAACCATTTGTCTACGCGTAATTTGTCCATTCCAAACTCAATATTCTCTTTATTTGAATAAGTTTAAACGACGCAGAATCAATAAGCCAACCACGCCCATCAGCAATAACAGTAAAGAAGGTACGGCAGCTCGTTCATAAAGGGCTTCTGCACTCAGTTCAAAAATGCGAATCGCCAAAGTATCCCAACCAAATGGACGTAATAAATACGTTGCCGGAAGTTCCTTAGAGATATCCAAAAAAACCAAAATAAAAGCCGCAATCAAACCTGGTTTAAGCAATGGAAGATAGATTTCCCATACCAAACGAACTGAACCTGCACCCATATTCCGCGCCGCTTCAATAACACTAGGGCGAATTGTATCCAGACGGCTTTCGATTGGACCGTAAGCCACAGCAATAAAACGCACCATATAAGCCAAGTAGAGCGCAAACAATCCACCGATAAACCAAGTGGTTGCAAACAATGAATTAAACCAGGCCATCACCGCCATAATGCCAATCGCCAAGACGATTCCCGGCAAAGCATACCCCAAACGCGCCAATAGCAAAGCCGTCCGCAACGGGCGCGAGGCAAAACGCTTACGTAAAACATTCAGCAATAGCGCCATAAACACCGTAGCTAAAGCGGCGCTAATACTTAGAATTAATGTGCTATTAAACCACTCCAGATAACGACTATCCCACTCTGCCAAAACGCTCTGATAAGCCCAGATTGACAGTTGAATAACGGGAATGATTAACACCACCAGCAAAACAAACCAGACAAGTCCGCTAACAAACCACTGTTGCCAAACCTTTAAACTAAAAGGTGGCTGATCTAAACGCGCTTGTTGTACAAAAGAGCGCCGACCGCGACTGTACTTCTCAACACCCAATAATAGCAAAGCAACCAACAACAATAAGGTGGAAAGCTGTGCCGCCGCCGCTAAAGAACGAAAATCTTCCCAAACACTATAAATGGCCGTGGTAAACGTTGAATAATTAAAGAGCGCCACCGTACCAAAATCCGCAAGTGTTTCCATTAAGGCCAAACTCACCCCAGCCGCAATCGCTGGACGAGCCAAAGGCAAACTGACTCGCCAAAATACTTGCGAGGGGCTACAGCCAAGTATCCGCGCACTCTCTATCATACTGATCGATTGATTGGCAAAAGCGGTACGCGCCAATAGATAAACGTAAGGATAAAAAACCAGTGTTAGCACTAAAGCGGGGCCAAATACACCTTCACGAATATCAAAGTACTCAATTCCATAAGGCCTAAGCCACTGCTGAAACGTCCCGCCATAATCAAAAGTACCCAAAAAAACAAACGCCAACACATAGGCTGGCATCGCAAAAGGCAGTAGTAAAAGCCAACTGAGCCAACGCCTACCGGGAAATTCATACATCACCACAAGCCAAGCTAAACCAACCCCAAGCAGCAAGGTGCCAAAAGCCACTGCAACGACCAATAGCAAAGTATTAACCAGCAACTCGCTCAGAAAGCTATCCGCAAAATGCTGCCATAACTCAGTATCAATTTCTTGCCAAGAACTCAGTAAATGTAAACTGGGCAATAATAACAACAAAACCAGCGTGGCCAATAAAAGCCACGCTGGTGTCCAAATGACCATCTGCCGTAAAGCGTGTAATCGAGTCAATTATTCAACCTTTGTTTACACTGGCCCGAACGCGCGTAAAAATCCATCATATTCTCATCCATTACTTGCGTTATTTAAAGACTCAGAATAAGTCTAAATTACCTTAACGATAACCGGCTTTTTGCATTAAACGCACCGCTTGCTGTTGACGACTGACCACTTCAGAAAGACTTAATTCGTCTGCTTTAAAACTACCCCATGCCGCCACGGTCGCAGACACTGGCACCGCAGGATTAGCAGGATACTCTTGGTTTACCTCAGCATAAATTTTCTGTGCCTGATCTTGTGCTAACCACTCAATAAGTTTACGTGCGTTATCTACCTGATCACTGGCTTTAACAATCCCAGCCCCAGAAACATTAACGTGCGTGCCAGTAGTCTCTTGATTTGCCCAAAACAACGCCAATTTGGTGTCTGGCTTCTCTGCCATTAAACGCCCGAAATAATAGGTATTTACGATACCAACATCACAACGACCAGCTAAGATAGCCTCCATCACTTGAGAATCTTTCGCATAGGGTTTGGCAGCCAAGTTTTTCACCCATCCCGCCACGACTTTCTCGGCTTTCGCCTCACCATCATGCGCGATTATCGAAGCAACCAACGATTTGTTATACACTTTTTGTGAGGTACGCAAACACAATTTACCTTGCCATTTTGCATCCGCCAAATCTTCATAATCTTTCAGTTGGTTAGGTTGCAAACGTTCCGTGGCATAGACCAATGTACGTGCTCGCACCGACAGTCCTGTCCAAAAATCATCAGCATCGCGTAAATTCAACGGAATATTTTGTTTAATCACAGAAGAATTAAGCGGTTGAAACAGCCCTTGCTCAGCTGCATAACCCAAATTACCGGCATCAGCCATCATTAAAATATCCGCTTCAGTGCGTTCACTTTCAGCCTTGACGCGCTCAATCAAAGCACCATCTTTACCGGTATACAACAAAGTTTTAATACCTGTTTGCTTAGTAAACTCATCCAATTGAGGCTTAATCAAATGCTCTTTACGCGCACTGTAAATAACAATCGCATCTTCGGCAGCATACACACCCGATGAACTCATCATCAATGAAGCAGGCAATAAAAATGACACAGCAAGACTCATTGCCAACCCATTAGGCAAATATTTTTGCAGCATAGCAAATTCCTTGATTATTTTAGAAATAGCTTAAAAGTTAAGCAACAGACTGGTGGTCAAAATGCAAAACACCACCACGCAAATGCGCCATGCGATCGCAAAGCACCTGCGCTTCATCGGCAGAATGGGTAACCACTAATGCCGAGATATTTTCGTGTTTAATCCATTCGCGCAAGGTTTGCGCTAAACGCATCGCCAAGGGGCGATCTAAATTCGAGAAAGGTTCATCTAAAAGAAGCAAATCTGGCTTAGGTGCCATAGCACGGGCAATCGCCACACGCTGTTGCTGTCCACCTGAAAGCTCATGAGGATAACGTGCTAGCAAAGATTGAATATCCATCATTTGCGCCAACTCATCGACACGAATCGCACGCTCGGCCTTAGAAAGGCGTTTAAGACCGAAAGCAATGTTCTCTTGCACGGTAAGATGTGGAAACAGCGCGTAATCCTGAAAAACCATGCTAATGCCGCGTTGTTCTGGAGCTGTACAATATTGAGTACAACTTAAACAACGCCCTGCCACCATCACTTCGCCCTGATGTAAGCGCTGAAAACCGGCAATGGTTCGCAATAAAGTTGTTTTACCACTACCGCTTTCGCCCATTAAACCGACAATTTCACCTGCAGCTAGCTGCAAATCGCAAGTATTAAGTACTGGCAACTGATCATGGATTACAGTGACTTTTTCGAGTGCTAACATCTGATTTTCCAGCTTCTATATCTAAATGATAATAATTAACAACTCGAATATTAAATTAAATAAGAATTGTTTTCAATATCAATTGAGACAAAGCATCATTTAATTTTTTGCACAAAACCTAAATGATAATAGTTTTTATTAATTATCTGGCTTTGACACTGCTGAAGAGACACAAGACCAGTCCCGATTGACTTCAGCGCGATATTGCCTGTTTTTGGCAAGTATCGACATAACGACAAATAGCCGCTTTGCTGCAATCCAATTATTCTCTGCCTAAAGTCAATTAACCTTATTCTGCGTCACTCTAATTAAAACCATTCACGAGGCGTTAGATAATCATAAATACGTGCTTCTTCTGTACCCGGTTCAGGCTGGTAACCATATTTCCAGACCACTTCCGGCGGCATCGACATCAAAATAGATTCGGTGCGCCCGCCGGTTTGTAACCCAAAAATGGTGCCACGATCAAACGCCAAATTAAATTCAGCATAACGACCACGACGATACAGCTGGAAATCCTTCTGACGCTTACCAAATTCATCGTTTTTATGTTTCGCCAAAATCGGACGGTAGGCGTTAATAAAACCATCACCAACCGCTTGCATAAAAGTAAAGCAAGTATCGAAATCCCAACCATAGGTTTCTTCGTTCAAATCATCAAAAAACAGGCCGCCAATCCCACGGGTTTCGTCACGGTGTTTAAGATAAAAATATTCATCGCACCATTTTTTATATTTTGGATAAATCTCTTCACCAAAAGGTTCACAAGCATCCTTCGCGGTTTTATGCCAATGCACACAATCTTCGTCAAACGGATAATAAGGCGTTAAATCAAAGCCCCCACCAAACCACCAAACCGGTGCTTCGCCCTCTTTTTCAGCGATAAACATCCGCACATTGGCATGGGACGTTGGCGCATAAGGATTGCGAGGGTGAATCACCAATGAAACCCCGAGTGCCTGAAAAGAACGACCCGCCAACTCTGGACGGTTCGCGGTTGCCGCCGGCGGCAATGTTTTACCACGCACGTGTGAAAAATTAACCCCACCTTTTTCGATGACGGCTCCTCCTTCCATGACACGCGTACGCCCCCCGCCAGTCAAACCCATAGCACCTTCAGCACCTTCGCGCTCCCAAGCGTCAATAATAAAATCTTTTGAGCCATCTTCTTCAGCAAGTTGCGTACAGATATTTTCCTGCAAGGATAATAAATACGCTTTAACCGATTCGACATTGACTTGATTGGCCATTGCTACTCCTAATTTTCAATATTTTTTATCGTGCCTTATTCTAACAACCACTTTTAAGCTTAAATCAATATTTTTGCCAGCAAATTTTTATCCTTAGCTATTGCCGTTATCCATCGTGCCGATTATCCTTTCTAAACATTTGCCCAAGGAATAAGTTTATGAAAAAACATTTGATGATGGCTGGATTAAGCTGCTTATTGCTGAGCAGCCAAGTGGCTCACGCCAATTGGTGGGAAAAAGGCGTTGATATGTATAAAGAGATGCAAACTTCGCAGCAAAATGACGATAGCACAGCCAACGATATGTCATCCCAGTTCAGTGCCGAGGAGCTACAGAAGGCGTTTCGCCAAGCGCTGAATATTGGAGCGGAAAACGTCATTGCTAAACTTGGGGTGGAAAACGGCTTTAATCTTGATCCCAAGGCGCACATCAGCCTACCAAGTAGCTTACAAAGCGTCCATAAAATGCTGGATCGTTTTGGTTATGGCCAACTGACCGATAACTTAGAACTTAAACTTAACCAAGCTGCGGAAGAAGCGACACCACAAGCAAAAGCCCTTTTTATGAATGCCATTCAAGAGATGTCGTTTGATGATGTTCGTAAAATTTATCAAGGTGCTGACGACTCGGCGACTCTATACCTAAAAAGTAAAACCGCCGACAAAATTCGTACGCAAATGGGGCCCATAGTGAATGCGAAATTACAAGAGGTCGGAGCTTTACAAGTTTATGAACAAATCCGCGCAAAATACCAAAGCTACCCATTGGTACCAAACATTAATGCTGACTTACAACAACACGTTTTGGACAAAGGCATCGATAGCATTTTTTTGTATTTAGCGGAACAAGAAAAAGCGATTCGTGAAGACCCTGCAAAACAAACCACTGAACTTCTGAAAAAAGTGTTTCAAAAATGATCAAACTGAACCAAAAACCTTTCTTTATCAGCGCCACCATTCTGCTTGCGGCAAGTAGCCTTAGCGGTTGCGGCACAGCAACCACCCAAAAAGGAACCGTTGGCATAGAGCGTACCCAACTTATGTTGGTCTCTGAAGAGCAGATTATGCAAGGCGGCAAAGCCGCTTATGCTGAAGTCTTGGGTAAAGCCAAAGAAGAAAAAACCCTTAACACCAACCCCAAACTTACTAAGCGGGTTCGTCTTATAGCCGACCGTTTAATACCACAAACCGGCGTTTTCCGTGCCGATGCGCCAAAATGGGACTGGGAAGTGAATGTTTTGGAATCAGAGCAACTCAATGCTTGGTGTATGCCTGGCGGAAAAATCGCCTTTTACACCGGCATTATTGAAAAATTGAACCTTACCGATGCAGAAATTGCCGCTATTATGGGACATGAAATGGCGCACGCATTGCGCGAACACAGCCGTGAACGTGCCTCGCAACAAGTTGCACAACAAACTGGTCTAGCGGTTTTAGGTGCGGTGACAGGCATGGGACAAGTCGGTATGGATTTAACCTCCTTAGCGATGAATGTCACCCTGACACTTCCCAATAGTCGCACACATGAAACCGAATCCGACCGTATTGGCGTTGAGCTCGCGGCACGCGCCGGTTATGATCCTTATGCCGCCATTTCGCTATGGCAAAAAATGGGCAAAGCTACCGAAGGCGGAAAAACACCCGAACTATTAAGCACCCACCCTTCGCATGACTCTCGTATTCAAGATTTGCAAAAATACGCTAAAAAAGTAGAGCCTTTGTATTTGGCTGCTAAAAAGCAATTCAAATAGCCGTTACTCTAAGGAAAACAAATCCAAATGGCTTTAGGCACAAAAGAAACAGAAGAGCTTAGCTAACCAAGGTGGGCTGTTTGCAGTCAATTCGCGGTCTATCGGAACGGATTAAAGTTAACGCAACTGCCTTCCACTTGAAGCATCGAAAATTTGAGTTGGTTGGCTAAGCTGCCCTAATTCACCTTGTAAACAATCAAGCTGTTCAGCGAAAATCGCGGCAACCTCTTGGCAGGAACGCGCCGGTTCAGAGCCAGTAAGATTGGCACTGGTTGATATTAAAGGCCCGCCAAAAGCACTACAAAGCTGCTGCACATCTTGATGTGCAGTTACCCTAACCGCAACGGTATCGCGCCCACCGGTTATCCAAATCGGTAATATCTTTTGAACCGGTAAAACCCAAGTCACCGGCCCCGGCCAAGTTCGTTCAACCGCAGCTTGCCAAGGTTCGCCTTGCAATTTAACCAAAGGCAATATTTGCTCAATACTGGCAGCAATTAAAATCACCCCCTTTTCCAAAGGACGCTGCTTCACGTGAAGCAAGGTTTGCATAGCCGTTTGATTAAATGGATCACAACCCAAGCCATAAACCGCCTCGGTTGGATAAGCAATCACTTGCCCTGCTTGCAATTGTTGTACCGCTTGCACAAGCGTAATCTGCGCCATTTAGTTTACGCCTGACGATGAATACGAAGTACTTGCTTAAAGACATTCGGGTCTTTAATTTGCGTCATTTCGCCTTCGCGCGGCATATGCTTATCTTTTAAGCGCGACAGGAAAAAACGCAGTGCTGCTAAACGCAGTGCCGCCGGCCAAGCCTGTTCTTCTTCTTCACTTAACGGTCTTTGCTGACGATACGCGTGCACCATCTGTTCGACTTTAGTCGCGTCAAAATGAATATTTTCCACGTCGCCTTCATTAATTCGACACCAGTCATTGACCATGACAGCCAAATCATACAAAAATGCCGCATTACAAGCGTAATAAAGGTCAATAATACCGGACAGTTGATTGCCGGAAAAAAGCGCGTTATCACAAAAAAGATCCGCATGAATCACCCCAGAAGGCAGATGCGCCCAATCAATTTGCGCTTGGTACGCCAATTCGGCTTCAATCATCGCCTGCTCATCGCTTGGAAGATACTGCTGAATTAATTGGTAAGTTGAAACCATCCAATCCAGACCACGATCATTTGGACGAAAATCACTGAAATCCTGACCTGCTTGATGAAAACGGGCTAAATACTCACCCATTACCGAACACTGTATGTCGTTTGGATGATCAACACCGCCGCCCTTCAAACGCTCAACCAACGCCGCCGGCTTCGCTTTTAATTCTTTCAAATAGCCGTTAGAAAGCGTTTTTATCGGGTGCGCTGTCGGAATTTCATGCTCTGCCATAAACGCCATAATATTTAAGAAATACGGCAGTTCTGCAAAACTATGATGCTCAAAAATTGTCAAAACAAACTGGCGAGTCTGCCCATCTTGCAGGGTATTGACAAAATAATTGGTGTTTTCAATGCCGGCACTAATGCCTTGGAAATCGGCCAGTTCGCCGACAGAATAATCTTGTAAAAATTCGACCAAATCGCTTTGTTCAACGACGGTATAGACAGACATAGAGTAATATCTCGTAATTCGCTAAAATGATTTGGCAAATTTTACCACGAGACCTTTGTACGAGTCAGAACTCGGACTGAAAATGCGAAAAATTTTCTCATTACAAAGCAAAACACGCGCTTAATAGGCTGCTGGGCTCTGTTTTTAAGGAAAATTTTCAGCTTTTTACCGCATTCTGCACAATACAAAAAGTCTCTCGCATAAGAGTGACTCAATGACTGATTCCAAAATCGATTTTCCAATCAACCCAAATAGCCCTTTTATCTTAGTTGACGGCTCATCTTATCTGTTCCGCGCTTTTCACGCTATGCCGCCACTTTCTAATTCAAAAGGTCAAGCTACCGGAGCGATTTTTGGCGTCATCAATATGCTCGGTAAACTACTCGAACAGTATCAGCCAGAAAAAATGGCGGTTATTTTTGACGCCAAAGGCCCAACGTTTCGACATAAAATGTATTCGCAATATAAAGCGCATCGTCCACCGATGCCTGATGAATTACGCAGCCAAATTGAACCAATTCATCAGATCGTTAAAGCACTTGGCCTACCATTATTGGTTATTGAAGGTGTGGAAGCCGATGATGTGATGGGCACCTTAGCGCATCAAGCCACGCTTGCCCAACACGATACGTTGATATCCACTGGTGATAAAGACATGGCACAACTGGTCAATGAACACGTCACCTTGATTAACACCATGACCGATACATTAATGACTCCGCAAGGTGTAGTCGATAAATTTGGCGTGCGTCCTGACCAGATTATTGATTACCTTGCGCTGATGGGCGACAGTTCGGATAACATTCCTGGTATCCCAAAATGTGGCCCTAAAACCGCTGTTAAATGGCTAAACGGCTTTGGAAACATTGATAATTTGGTCGCGAACGCATCAATGATTACAGGCAAGATTGGCGAAAATTTGCGCAATAATCTAGAACAACTCGAACTTTCACGACAATTAACCACCATAAAATTAGATTGTGAATTACCAATTGGACTGGCGGATATTACCCGTGGATCGCCTGATATGGCTCAATTAAAAGAGCTATTTAGCGAATACGAGCTACGTACTTGGTTAGGGCAAGTCACTCAAGGCGAAATGCCTTTTAGCAAAAATAATGGCGCACGTGCCCACAGCCAAACCCTGCAAAAGAAAAATACCCCAACAGCCGAGACAACGACAGAAGCACTCGCTGTTGAGGCAAATAACCCAGCACAATATCAGACACTCTTTACCCAAACGCAATTCGACCAATGGCTGCAATGGATTCAGCAAGCCGATCTATTTGCGATTGATACCGAAACCACGTCGCTCAATCAAATGCAGGCTGAAATCGTTGGCGTTTGTTTAGCCGTCAATCGCGATAATAAAATGTACGCTTGTTACATTCCATTGGCACATGACTACCCAGATGCACCAGTGCAACTTGAGCGCAAAATGGTGCTAAATGCTTTAAAACCAATTTTGGAAGATGCCAAAATTCAGAAAGTTGGACAAAATTTAAAATACGACTGGCACGTTCTCCAAAACCATGGAATTACACTGCAAGGGATGCAGTTTGATACGATGCTTGAATCTTACACACTCAACAGTGTTGCCACCCGTCACAATATGGACGACTTAGCACTGAAATATCTTGGGCGTAAAACAATTCACTTTGAAGAAGTCGCTGGCAAGGGTAAAAAACAACTTACCTTTAACCAAATCGATATCGATACTGCCGCAAATTATGCAGCAGAGGATGCTGAAATTACCTTACAACTGCATCAAACGCTTTGGCCACAATTACAACAACAACCAGAATTAGCCAAAGTATTGACCGAAATCGAAATGCCACTAATGCCCGTACTGGCACGTATTGAGCATAACGGTGTATTGGTGGATACGGCCATGCTTGCTCAACAAAGCGAAGAACTGACCATAAAACTCGATGAATTAGAACAGCAAGCGCATCTTATTGCTGGCACTAAATTCAATTTAAACTCATCAAAACAACTGCAAACGATTTTGTTTGAGAACCTGGCCTTACCAGTTATCAAGAAAACCCCTAAAGGCGTGCCGTCGACTGCAGAACCGGTATTGGCACAATTGGCAGAAGACGGCCATGAAATGCCGACGTTGATTTTAGAGTACCGCAGTTTAGCGAAACTGAAATCCACCTACACCGATTCCCTGCCAAAACAGATTAATCCTAAAACTGGCCGCATCCATACTTCTTACCAACAAGCGGTTGCTTCAACTGGACGCTTGTCTTCGACTGAACCAAATTTACAAAATATTCCAGTGCGTACTGCTGAAGGTCGCCGGATTCGTCACGCCTTTATTCCTCGCCCAGGTTATAAAATTTTAGCGGCTGACTATTCTCAGATAGAACTGCGTATCATGGCCCATTTATCAGCCGACAAGGGATTGTTAACTGCGTTTTCGACTGGTAAAGATGTTCACCAAGCCACTGCTGCGGAAATTTTCGGCGTTCCCTTAGAGAGCGTCACAACGGAACAGAGACGAAGCGCAAAAGCGGTTAACTTTGGTCTGATATACGGAATGTCTGCGTTCGGTTTGGCTAAGCAATTAAATGTGCCGCGAGATGTCGCACAGGATTATATTAATCTGTATTTTGCCCGCTATCCTGGGGTGTTGGATTATATGCAACAAACCAAAGAGCAAGCCAAAGAAAACGGTTATGTCTCAACTTTAAGTGGTCGTCGCTTGTATCTGCCAGACATTAAATCAAGCAATGGACAATTACGCCAATACGCAGAACGTACGGCAATTAATGCACCAATGCAAGGTACTGCCGCGGATATCATCAAAACAGCGATGATTACGATTGATAAATGGTTAGCGCAAAGTCCATTAGATGTGCAAATGATTATGCAAGTGCACGATGAACTGGTGTTCGAAGTTGCCGAAAAAGATATTCCCGCTACACAAGAAACCATTAAACAGTTAATGGAATCCGCAATGGCATTAGAAGTCCCATTGTTGGTTGAAATTGGCATTGGCGACAACTGGGAACAGGCTCATTAAGGTTGAATAAAGCGCATTTTCTATCGTAAATATTTTTTATAAGCAGTCATTTTTTAAATGGCTGTTACGCTTTTAACAATCAAAAATGCAACTTTTAACTTTAAAAACCGTCATACATTAGCATTTACTGTTTTATGAACCATAAAATAAAAGTATAATTAAAAGATTAGAATAAGTGGTATGCTTAGGCAGGGTAAAAATTACGTACCACTGCAAAATAATTTTTGAGGTTTTAAAATGTTAACGCGTAAATTTATAGTTGCAGCACTTACATTGAGTGCGCTTAATGGTAATCAAGCAATTGCTGGTGACAATGATATTAACAGCGTTAATCTGAATCAGGCGCAATTTGCCGATTTCGCTGAAAGCGTAACCAATGTATTTGCATTCAAAACTTTATTGCCGGGTGAACCACTGGGGGTTTTAGGATTTGATATTGGTATCAGCGCTACATCAGCCGAATCCAAATTCAAATTAAATAACCAACAAACTGACAACAATCACCGTGTCAATTTAGTCACCGTAAATGCCCAAAAAGGCTTACCTGGCGGGTTTGATATTGGTGTGCAATACAGCAAATTACTAGACAGTGATGCCTCCAGCATCAGCGGTGAATTACGCTATGCCATCTTAGAAGGCGGTGTTGCTTACCCAAGTTTTAGTGTTGGCGGTCAGTACTCACAAACCTCGGGTATCGACGCTTTAGACTACCAATCATTTGGTGTAGATTTTGGTGTTTCTAAAGGTTTTGCGAATATCACCCCTTATGCCAATATCGGCATGGTTACCTCGATGGTTGACCCTATCTTAAATACCACTTTAAAAGAAGAAAAACCGACCTTGATGAAAGTCTCTGCCGGGTTAAATATCAACCTATTTGCATTTGATATTTTGTTTGGTTATAACCAAATTGGCGATAACAACAACTACTCAATTAAAGCTGGATACCGTTTCTAAGCAGACAAAAAATAAACCAAAATGGCAGAAGCTAATGCCGATTTATTTTTGTCGCCTATTCAGCATTGTCTACTAAGTAACAACCCATAAAAAAACCGACAAAATGTCGGTTTTTTTATGGGTAAAAATTATCGATACAAAATTAATCGCTCATTACCAATGGCGACTCCTCCGCTTTTTCTGGGCGCTGATATTCAAACCAACTATCTAACTTTTGCCAAACTTCAACCAACCCATCACGTTTCAACGAAGAAAACAGTTGCGCTGTAGCATGCGGATACTGCTCTTTTAACTGCTGTCGAAGTTTCAATAAACTGGCTTTAGCTGGGCCTTTTTTTAATTTGTCTGATTTGGTTAATAAAATATGTACCGGAAGATCTAAGCTTAGGGTCCAATCAAGCATTGTGATATCGATTTCAGTCGGCGGCATACGCGAATCCATTAAAAGTACAACCCCTTTCAATTGGGGGCGCTTTTCAATGTACTCGCTTAATCCAGCTTCCCAAGCACGTTTGACTTTAACATTCACTTTTGCAAAACCATAGCCAGGTAAATCGACTAGTGCGCGTTCGGCATCCACGGTAAAGAAGTTAATTAACTGCGTACGTCCTGGGGTTTTACTGGTTCTCGCCAAGGCTTTCTGCGAAGTAATTACATTTAAAGCACTCGACTTACCGGCATTAGAACGCCCGGCAAAAGCCACTTCATACAGTAATTCAGGCGGACATAAATCCAAGGTGGGTACACTTTTTAGATACTGGGCTTGCTGATATAGGGGATGCTGCATACAGGCTACTTTAAGACTTTATCAATTGTTTGCAAAATTATATACTCTATCCTATTTTTTACTAAATCGATCCACTAATAATTGCACGGATAATTCGCTGAAAGCCGGATAAAAAGGCACTTTCAACGATGAAAAACGAAAAAGTTCGTATGCTAAACAGTTATTGACCCCACTGAATTGGCAGAATTTTTTGCGCCCAAAAGCGTGAAACAATCGATTTTCCGTCCAGTATAAATTAATTTTATTTATGGATAATAATTTTAAGTGCTTCTCTCGAAATACTTAAAAGTTAAAGGCATATAAAAACATGAGTAACGCACAAACCGCCGGCAACAAGACACCTAAAAAACCAAATCAATTTATGAATTTTTTAGGTTCAATGAATTTAGCAGTCACCTTATTGGTGATGCTCTCGATTGCATCGGTCATCGGTACCGTTTTGCAACAAAATCAATCTTTTCAAGATTACATCCTTAAATTTGGTCCCTTTTGGACTGAAGTATTCAACAGTTTAGGGTTGTTCCAAGTCTATGGCGCTGCATGGTTTATTCTTGTCTTAGTTTTCTTACTGATTTCGACCAGTGTTTGCGTTAGCCGAAATGGCCCTGGTTTTTTGAAAGACATGAAACAGTTTAGTGAAAAGCTGTCACAAACCGCAATCAAACATCAAACCAATAACAAGCAATTCACTACCGAAATTTCTCTTGATGACCAGCAGAAAGTTGCTCAAATCGTTTTGGAAAAACAAGGTTATAAAACCAAAATACACCAACGTGAAGACGGCTCAGTAACCGTTGCCGGTTTAAAAGGACGTTGGAATCGTTTAGGTTATATTTTTACTCACGTGTCGATTATCGTTATCTGTATCGGCGCCCTTTTAGACAGTAATTTACTGCTGAAATACCGAGAGCTAACCGGCAGTTTAATCCCAGAAACACGCACCGTGAGTTTGGACCAAATTCCAAAAAGCGCTTGGGTTGGCGAAGAAAACATCTCTTTCCGTGGCACGGTGAATATTGGCGAAAATCAAAAGTCTGACGTATTGTTTCTACCTTATGAAAATGGCTTTTTAGTCCAGCAACTTCCATTCACTATTGTGAATAAAGATTTCCGCATTCAGTATTACGATACAGGGATGCCTAAAACCTATGAATCGGACTTGGAATTATATTTGCCAGGTCAAGATGAGCCTATTCGTAAAACGATCGAAGTCAACAAACCTCTGTATTTTGAAAACTATGCGATCTATCAGTCCTCTTTTGGTGATGGTGGCACAGAACTTAAACTGAAAATTCACCCGCTTTTAGCGCCGGCTGTTGCTCCTTTAGAGCTTGATACAGCGGTCAATAAAGTTGAACCTTTAAAAACACCAATTGGCAAATTCCGTTTAGAAATTGATGATTTCCGCAATTTCAATATGGTGCCGATGAGCGATGAAGAAAAAGCAGAAACCGGCCGTAAATTTCACAACAATGGCCCTTCGATTACCTTCAAAGTGCGTAATGAACAAGGTAAAGCGTGGGAATATGAAAACTATGTGATGGCGAATAAGCAAGAAGGTCGTTATTTCTTTATGACCGGTATGCGTGAATCGGCTGCCGATCAATTCCGTTATCTGTTTATTCCGGCGGACGCAAAACGCAGCAAAGCGCGCTTCTTCAAATTCTTAGCGTTATTAAATAATCCACAACGTGTGTCACGCTCTTTCCAAGAACAATATCCGTTTAGCGAAGGAATGGATCAGCGTACCTATGGATTACAATTGCGCTTGGTAGAACAGTTGATGACAGTGTTCCGTCGTTCAGGTTTCAGCGGCATCACGGATTTTATTAACACTCAAGTGCCTGAAGCGGAACGTGAAAGAGTAAGTGATTACTACTTTGGCCAAACGACATTTGCCCTACAAAGCGCTTATATGGGATTACTTCGTGATGAAGGTGTGGTGCAATCTATCCAAGACGAAATCAGCGACTTTGATAAAACATGGTTTGAGGATGCCTTAACAGTGATCTCTAGCTTGTCAAAATATGGCCCACCAATGTATTTTGAAATTGATAGTTTCAAACAAATTCAAGCGACTGGCTTACAAATCACCAAGTCGCCGGGTAAAGACATTGTTTATTTGGGAAGTGCAATGTTAATTATTGGTGTCTTCTTTATGTTCTATGTTCGTCAAAGACGCTTTTGGGTTAACATCAAGCCCGAAGCAGAACGATTGGAATTAACCTTAGCAGCTAAAGACAATAAAAATTTACCGGAAACAAAAACCGAATTTGACAAAATTTGTTCGCAAATTCAAACCGTTAGTAAACAAGCATAACAGTACAAAATAGTAGGTAACGACTATGCAAACACAAACCATCATGGATTCACTCCAAGAAGACAAAGTACCCTATACGTTTAAAGACTTCGTATGGATTGCTTTTGTTTTGATTGGCAGTTTCTTCGCATACACTCAATACAGCAGCCTAATGGATGTTTATGAAGTGGGTATTTTAATCGGCACAGCCATCTCATTGATTTGGCTAGGACGATTCTGGCCAAGCCTAATGACCATGAGTTACTGGGTAGCCGGCATGTCTCTATTAGCGCTGTGGACCTACAGCAATCACGGTAATGTCATTGAAGCAAAAGAGACCGCCTTCTTCTTGAAGTTCCTGGTTTCCAGTGAATCGGCAATCATGTGGATGAGCGCCCTATTCGTTCTGGCAACAGCGACTTATTTCTTGGCTCTTTTCAACAAGTCAGAATTCACCTACAAAACCGCTACTACTATGGTGTGGTCAGCCGTGACTTTCGGTCTAGTCGGCATGATGGTGCGTTGGCGCGAGTCTTACATCATCAATTTCGATTACGGCCATATTCCGGTCAGTTCGTTGTATGAAGTATTCATCTTGTTCGCAGTCCTAACCGGTCTGATTTACCTGTACTACGAAGTAAAATACAACGCACGTGCGCTTGGTGGTTTCGTCATGCTGGTTATCAGTGCTTCGGTCGCTTTCCTGCTTTGGTACCACTTCGATCGCGGTGCACATGAAATCCAACCTCTAGTTCCGGCATTGAAGTCTTACTGGATGAAGATTCACGTTCCGGCTAACTTCGTCGGCTACGGTTCTTTCGCGATTGCAGCGATGATCGGTGTTGCTTATTTGGTGACTAATCGCGCATTACAGAAAAACCCAAACAGCACTTTCGCTAGCAGAATGCCTTCGTTAGAAGTGATGGATGACCTGATGTACAAAACCATCGCTCTTGGTTTTGCCTTCTTCACAATTGCGACCGTTCTTGGCGCGATGTGGGCTGCTGAAGCTTGGGGTGGTTACTGGTCTTGGGACCCGAAAGAGACTTGGGCTCTGATTGTTTGGTTGAACTACGCAGCTTGGTTGCATATCCGCATGTCTAAAGGCTGGCGCGGTAATCCAATGGCTTGGTGGGCATTCATCGGTCTACTGATTACCACTTTTGCATTCCTTGGTGTAAATATGTTCCTATCAGGTCTGCACTCTTACGGTGAACTATAAGGAGTTTGGCTATGAATCGTCGTCACTTCCTACAATCCATCGGACTAACCGGTTTGGCGTTACTCGCGCCAAACAGTTGGGCGAAAGTCGAACTGATGACTGGCGTGCATTACAAAATACTAAAATCCCCTGTTTCCATCGCTCCAGCGAAAAAACAAGTGGTCGAAGTATTTGGTTATAGCTGCCCGCACTGTTATCACTTGGAAGAGAGCTTAAACCAATGGCTGAAAACCAAGCCGGAAGAGATTGAATTTAAGCGTATGCCGGTGGTGTTTAATAACCCAAATTGGATTTTCATGGCTCAAGTGTTCTTTACTGCACAAGAATTGGGCGTTTTAGAACAGTCGCATAAACCGTTTTTTGACGCCTTACACCGCGATAAAAAACCCTTGTTTAACGTCGATGCCTTGGCTGATTTCTATAACCAATTTGGTGTCGATAAAAAAACCTATAAAGACATGTTTAGCAGTTTTACTGTTCAACAGCACGTCCGTCAGGCAGGTAAGTTGACTCGTCAATACGAAGTAGAAGGTGTACCAGCGTTAATTGTTAACGGTAAATACCTAACCGACGTACCTATGGCAGGAAGCCGAGAAGCTCTATGGGATGTGGTCAACCAGCTAACCGATAAATAATTCGTCATTACTCCGCGAGGTTAAAATTTTCTTAACCTCGCCTCCTTATTTGCCATCAATATAAATTCAGCTTTTTCTAGTCATTTTATGCACGACAATTCATAATAACCCCTTCAAAATTCGATAAAATCGTCTAAAAAATACCAAATGGGAATCTTATGAAAGCCGCTGAACTGTTTGTGCAATGCTTGGAAAACGAAGAAGTTGAATACATTTTCGGCATTCCTGGTGAAGAAAATCTCGACATAATGGATGCCCTTCTCGATTCCAAAATTCGCTTTATCACCACGCGTCACGAACAGGGTGCAGCGTATATGGCCGATGTTTATGGACGTTTAACCGGTAAACCCGGCGTTTGTTTATCAACTCTTGGCCCTGGAGCAACAAACTTAGTCACCGGCGTTGCTGACGCCAATATGGATAACGCCCCACTGGTTGCAATTGCAGGTCAGGCGGCAACCACGCGGATGCACAAAGAATCACATCAGGTGGTTGATTTGGTCAGCATGTTTAAACCTATTACCAAATACGCCACACAAGTACTTGAACCAGAAACCATCCCAGAAGTCATTCGCAAAGCCTTTAAATTAGCGCAAGCGGAAAAACCGGGGGCGACTTTTATCGACCTACCGGAAAACATCACCGAAATGGATGTCAATGAAACGCCATTGCCATTTAGCGAAAACCGTCTAACCTTTGCCGATCGCGAACTGATTGCCAAAGCTGCCGATTTAGTTAGCCAAGCAAAAAATCCACTGATTTTGGTCGGCAACGGCGCTTTGCGCGGAAAAGCGACAGCGGACATTGAACACTTTATCGACACCCATAAAATCCCCGTGGTAAACACCTTTATGGCCAAGGGCGTCATTCCATTCTATAACCCAATGGCGATGGGAACTGCCGGTCTACAAAAAGGCGATTACGAAAACGGCGGTTTTGTTACTGCTGATTTAGTTATTTGTGTCGGCTTTGATATGGTCGAATATCATCCGCATCTTTGGAACCCAAACCGTAGCCATACAATTATTCATATCGACACCAAAAAGGCCGAAGTTGATAACAGCTATATTCCTAGCGTTGAGTTAATCGGCAATGTTGGCGCCAATTTGAAAGCCCTTGGCAAAGCCATTAAAGAACCGATTACCGAGACACATATCGCCTTTAATTTGCGCCAAGCGATGATTAACGAAATGAATCGATGCTCGCGCAGTGACGCCTGGCCGATGTTACCGCAAAAAATTATCTGGGATCTTCGCACCGCCATGCAATCATCAGACATTGCGATAAGTGATGTTGGTGCGCACAAAATGTGGATGGCGCGAATGTTCCGTTGCGACCAACCCAATACGTGTGTCATTTCAAATGGTTTTGCTGGTATGGGAATAGCCGTGCCAGGCGGCATAGCAGCTAAACTGGCGTTTCCCGATCGCGCCGTAGTTGCAGTGACCGGCGATGCCGGTTTTATGATGAATTCGCAAGAGATTGAAACCGCATTACGCTGCAATACACCGTTTGTTATTTTGATTTGGAACGACAGTCAATACGGGCTGATTGAATGGAAACAACGCCGCCGCTTTGGGCGCAGCGCCTACATCGATTTTAAAAATCCAGACTTTGTCCGCTATGCCCAATCATTTGGTGCCGATGCAGTGCGTATCGAAAAAGCCGAGCAACTATTACCCGCGCTACAAAAAGCGTTAAAAAGTCCAACCGTTACAGTAATCGACTGCCCGGTAGATTATTCGCAAAACGATCGTTTAACCACCCTTCTCGGCAATGTTTTATCAGAAATCGAGGACTGAGCACAGCATGCTCAAAGGATAAGTTATGTTATACGTAAAAAAAGATGCTGACGGCCGCATCAACGAAATTGAATTTTCACCAGAAAGCGGATTTAAAGAAATCAGTATTACCGATGCAGAAGTAAGCCGTTTTATTGCCGAATCCGACAATAGTCAAAAAATCATCTTCGAGTTACTAAACCGCCTTGATTTAAAAATGATTCGTTCGATTGAAGATATCGTGCAAATCCTAATCGACAAAGATTTAATGTTGGTTACCGACCTGCCTGAGCCAGTGCAGAACATCATGTTATTCAAAAAGCGCTTACGTCACCTTAGTCAAAATAACTCACCCGTATTTGAAGATGATGACATGATTCAACTCTAAGAATCTTAGTAGACTTTAAATCTTAAAAAAGACGCCATAAAGGCCTAATTTAAGGCCTTTATGGCATTTTTGTTTACTAGGGTATGCTTTTGTAAAAAAAGCGCTTAGCAGCCGTTAAACAAGCCATTCAGTCACATCTGATACCGGCTTGCGCTTAGCGTTTTGCGCACTACAATCGCCGCGTAAATGCCCCATATATAAGGCGCCGATTAATTCCACCTGTTCAGGCAATTGACCTATTGCTTGATAAGTCTGTTGCGCCTGTAAAATCGGCCCAGTGCTCCATTGCACTCCTATCCCTTCCTGCCATGCCATCAATTGCAAATTCTGAATAGCGCACGCGCAAGCGGCATAATCCTCTTTACGCACAATTTCATCTTGCGCAATGATTTGCCCAACTAAAATAATCCGAGGAAATTCATTAAATTTAGTCAAGGCTGAGGCATAAATCGCTTGATGGTTATCACTCCCAGCTTGCGCCCGTTTATCAGCTCTTAGCAAGGCATACACGGCCGCCAAATCTTGCTGAGTCTGTTCACCAAGAACCCAAAACCGCCAAGGCTGGGTTAATTTATGATTTGGCGCCCAAATCGCAGCCTCCAAACAGCTTTCAATTTGCTGATCCGTCAACGGCATTTGTTGTTTCGGATTAAACAGATAACACGTTCTACGCGATTTAATTAATTCCAATAATCCCGTCTTGTCGATACTCATTCAATCCCTTTTTACGCTCTGTTATGACAATCAATTTTCGTCATTTTAGAAATTTTTGCATGGATTACTAGCAAATCTTAGAAAAAGCACACTTTTAAAAAAATTTTTTAACATTTCGGTCCTTAACAAGCCCGCAAACCATGCAAATTCCGTACTTTGCCAGTATCATAAACAAAAAATTAAGCCGATTTGCACCAACCCTTGGGATAAGGTGTGTTGTTTTGTGGATAAGTAATGCTTTTTTAAAAATCCAAAAAGTTATCCCCATTTCACCCACTTTTATTCACATGGGTTATAAAAAGCCCTACACACAGCTTAATAACTGGTTAAGTTATTGATTTTTTTCTGTAAACTCAATTTATCTACAGAAATCTTAACCCTAATAGTAATAATAATAAGGTTTATATACTACAAATAATATTTTAGTAACACTCTCGCGTTACTCACAATATAAGTTAAATTAATAACAGGTAATATTTTTTCTATGACTTTAAGTGAACTGAAATACATTATTGCCGTGGCTAAAGAAAAACATTTTCGCAAAGCATCAGAAACTTGCTTTGTTAGTCAGCCCACTTTGAGTGTCGCGGTTAAAAAACTGGAAGAAGAATTAGGAATTATCTTATTTGAACGACGTAAGCAAGATGTGATCGTTACCCCAATAGGCAAAAAAGTCATTGCTCTTGCAGAACAGATTCTTGAACGCACCCATGACATAAAAACGATTGCGTTAGAATCACAAGGTGATTTGTCATCACAATTGAAAATCGGAGCTATTTACACGGTAGCACCCTATTTGCTGCCGCAATTTATCCCTGAATTTAGCAAACAAGCAGCCAATATTCCGTTGATTATTGAAGAAAATTACACACACATCCTTGCAGAAAAATTGCAATCGGGAGATTTAGATGTAGCGATAATTTCTTTGCCATTTCAAGAGCCTAACATCGAAACAATGGCGCTTTATCAAGAGCCTTTTAAGGTAATTATTCCTAAAAAGCATAATTTGGCAGGCAAGGATGGCAAAATTTCTTTAAACCAAATTAAAGATGAAACCGTATTGTTATTGGGGGCTGGACATTGTTTCCGTGATCAAGTCGTTGAAACCTACCCAAACTTGTTGCATATGAACTATCAAAGCGATCGTCTACAAAAGACCTTTGAAGGCAGTTCATTAGAAACGATTCGATATATGGTTGCATCAGGCGCAGGGATCTCGATTTTCCCATGCACTTCCCTTTCTGAGCGGGATAATGATTTATTTGAAATACGTGAACTAGCCCATAAAGACCATGCGAATAGAGTGGTTGCTTTGGCTTGGCGAAAAACTTTTCCACGCACTGAAGTATTAAAAGTTTTAAAAAACGTTATTAAAAATATTAATATTCCTTGCACTATTCCGATTGATAATTAAGTCTAAAAAAATGAAAAAAATACTATTTTTATTCGCGTTTTTAATGTTTTTGCAGTCAAAATCCTATGCAAATGAGTACGACTACTTGTTTCACGATGTCACTGTTAAGGCTAGTGATAACAAAATCGTTAACAACGAAGCCATTAGCAAAACAGATCCCTATGCTAACTTCAATCGCGAGATGTTCGCCTTTAATCTTGCTTTCCATGACAGTGTTGGACGACCGTTAAGTAATGCTTATCGCGAAATTCCTCGCCCGGCCAGATTGGGTGTAGAAAATTTTTTGAATAATTTGAATGAACCTTTTTCGATGTTAAATAGTTTTTTACAAGGTGACGTTGAAGGGGGGTTAACTGGTCTGATGCGTTTTGCTTTTAACAGTACCCTAGGAATTTTTGGCATCTTAGATATTGCTACTGAAATGGGATTGGCTTCTAAAAACGAAGATTTTGGACAAACTTTGTTTGTATGGGGGATTTGGCCAGAATCTAATTATTTAGTATTGCCGCTGTTGGGGCCAACAACAACACGAGGTTTTTTAGGAAATAGTGCACAAAGTATTGCAGATCCTTTGGAATTTTATCAACAAGTCGATTTATCTGATGAACAACGCACCTCCGTATTTGCTGCTTCAGGCTTCGTTTCCTATACCAAAGTAAGTCCGTTACTTGATGGTCTAATTGAACAAGTAGGGGCCTATGAGCTTGCGCGTGAGAGCTATATTCAGTTGCGAATGGGTGAGCTTTACAATGGCAAACCGCCAATTCCAGCATTAGATAACTTTAATTTTGACTAAAAATACGCAAAATAAACTCAATTGATTTCAAAAATATAAGAATTTAACTGAGTAAGGTAGTGATTTGTAATACCTCGCAAAAGCTTATGGACCGTAAAATTTGGTTTAACCATAAAAAAACCCGCTTAGCTAAGAACCTAAGCGGGTTTTTTATGGCACTTAAAAAGCGAACTTATTCCGGTTTATAATCCGGGGCTGGCTTAGCAATAAAACGTAACCAAGTTAGACCAATTACCGCAGCGATAACAGACGCAAATAAAATACCGGTTTTGGCTTCAACTAACATAATCCCTGGATCAACCCAAGCCAGTTCAGCAATGAAAATCGACATGGTAAAACCAATTCCACCTAAGAAAGCGGTACCAAATAGTTGACTCATACTCGAACCGGATGGCAGACGGGCAATTCCAAATTTAATCATTAACCACGCGACGCCAAAAATACCAATTAACTTACCGAGTACCAAACCACTGATAACACCAGCAGCAACTGGCTCAATCAATAAGGTATCCATTTCTGACCAATTGATGGCAACACCGGCATTCGCTAAAGCAAAAATCGGAATAATTAAAATACCGACAGGTAAATGCAAACCATGTTCTAAACGGTTAAGCGGTGGTTGTACGCGCTTAATGCTGGTTTCCATTTCCGCTAAAATCCCTTCGCGGTTTTCACACAACATATAATTTTCATCTTTTTTGTCATGTTTTTTGTATTGCTCGGTTAAATCATCCATATGGTCACTGAAAAAGTGTGGATTAAATTTTGGACGCGCAGGAATCGCTAAAGCAGTCAAAATACCTGCAATCGTTGCGTGTACACCAGATGAAAGCATTGCCGCCCACATCAAAATACCAACAATCGCATAAGGTAAAACACGGTGGATACCAAAACGATTAAATGCCAATAGCAAACCGAAAAGCGCAAATGCTGTACCTAAAGCAAATAAATTCAGATCTGCAGTGTAAAAGAGGGCAATAACGGTGACTGCACCCAAATCATCGACAATAGCCAAAGCAACTAAGAACGTTACCAGCGCTGGCGGAACGCGTTTACCCAAAATCATCAAGGCACTAATAGCAAACGCAATATCCGTTGCCATTGGGATACCCCAACCATTGACTGCTTCGGTACCGTAAGTGAAATAGACGTAAAACAGCGCAGGGAAGACCATTCCGCCAACCGCAGCACCAATCGGCAGAATCGCGTTTTTCGGATCGGATAATTCACCCACCATCATTTCGCGCTTAATTTCTAAACCGACAAGGAAGAAGAAAATCGCCATTAACGCATCGTTAATCCAGTGGTGCAGTGTTAATTTGACTTCAGCATCACCAAAGCTCATACCAAAATAAGTATGAAAAAAGTGCTGATAAGCTTCCGCATAAGCGGCACTATTCGCTAGGTAAAGCGCCAAAATGGTCATAAAAATCAGAATCAAACCAGTGGTCATCTGATGATGCAAAAAAGATTCAAATGGCGTTATGATTTTAGTGAATGGCCTTTCCCAAGGCGATTCTAGGTGATACTCTTTTTTAGAAAAGGGCATTTTCATATAACATTCCTGTGTTTCTAGGAAACTTAAATTAACATAGATAAAAAAAATTTATATCGGAAGGTATTTTACTGAATTTATTTATTTTTTATAGGGTTAAGGAGTTCCCCTTTGCCACAGTGGTTTTTTCGGTGTCATTTTCATAGTGGTAAAGCGCCACCAGAGACTACCTTACGTAACACAAAACTGGTATGTACGCCGCTCACCCCCGGAATCTTGGTAAGATTATTCAGCAATAATTCTTGATAAGCGTCCAAATCCTTCACCACAACTTTGAGTTGATAGTCGGCACTTTGTCCGGTGAGTAATAAACATTCAATCACATTCGGCAATTTTTGAATTTCGCGTTCAAACTCTTCAAAACGCTCTTTGGTGTGCTTATCCATCGAAATATGCACCAACGCCATCAAATCCAAGCCCAGTTTTTTTGCATCTAATTGCGCTAAATAACCGCGAATAATGCCACTGTTTTCCAAGGCTTTAAAACGCCGCAGACAGGCAGAAGGCGATAACCCAATCTGATCGGCGATCTCTTGATTGCTTAAACGCCCATGATTTTGCAAGGCATTTAAAATCGCTTTATCGTATTGGTCTAATTTCATCGCTACTATCAATAATCTTTAATTTTTCGCAATAGTCTGCGAATTATTTAGTTTAATTAGAATTTAATTGTGATTATAGACTTTATAAGTCAATTATTTGCAATAAAAATGCGTGTTACGCGCAGTAAAATAATGCCAAGATTAAAAAATTCGCATGGAATACCAAAATGACAATGAATCCTGCCAAATATCGCCGTAATCCAACACCTAATTTACCCGACCGCCAGTGGCCGAATAACCATCTTGAAAAAGCGCCGATTTGGGTCAGTGTCGATTTACGTGACGGTAACCAAGCTCTAGCCACACCAATGAATGTTGAGCAGAAGCTAAAACTTTGGCATGAGTTGGTGGACATAGGCTTTAAAACCATCGAAATTGGTTTTCCGTCGGCTTCGCAGCCGGAGTTTGATTTTACTCGCCGCCTAATTGACGAAAATCGCATCCCTGACGACGTTTATGTGCAAGTCTTGGTGCAAGCGCGTGAACATTTGATTGCGCGCACCTACGAGGCATTAAAGGGCGTTAAAAAGGCGGTAATTCACGTCTATAACACCACCTCAATCGTGCAGCGCGAAAATGTCTTTGAAAAGTCCAAAGACGAAATCAAAGCGATGGCGGTGCAGGGCGCAAAATGGGTGCAGGAATACGCCGAAAAAGCGTCTGCTGAAAATCCACAGTCCGAATGGGTGTTCCAATACTCACCAGAGAGTTTTTCGCAAACTGAAACCGATTACGCGGTCGAAGTCTGCGAGGCGGTAATGGGGGTTTGGCAACCGACAGTAGATAAACCCTGTATTTTGAACCTGCCGGCAACCGTGGAAAGCAACTCGCCCAACCGTTTTGCCGATCAGGTCGAGTATTTCATTCGCAATTTGCCAAATCGCGATGCGGCATTGATTTCGATTCACACCCATAACGACCGTGGTTGTGCGGTGGCGGCTGCCGAATTGGCGCTATTGGCGGGGGCGGATCGCATTGAAGGCACCTTGCTAGGCAATGGCGAGCGCACCGGTAATATGGATATTGTCACCTTGGCGATGAACCTATATAGCGAAGGAATTGACCCACAGCTGGATTTCAATAATCCGGAAAAATGGGTTGAAGTGGTCGAAGAAGTCACCAAAATTCAAACTCATCCGCGTCATCCTTGGGTTGGTGATGTGGTCTATACCGCTTATTCGGGCAGTCACCAAGACGCGATTCGTAAATGTTTGCTTAAACAGCAAGACAATCAACCTTGGAATGTCGCTTATCTGCCGATTGATCCGAAAGACATCGGTCGCGATTACGAAGCGATTATTCGCGTTAATTCGCAATCCGGTAAAGCCGGTTCAGCTTTTATTCTGGAACAGGAATACGGCTTGAATATGCCGAAATGGGTGCAGATGGATTTTGCCGGAACGGCACAAAAATTGGCAGAAGAGCAGGGCGGCGTGGTCAGTCATGTTGATCTGTTTGCCGCCTTCAAAACCTATTATAAATTCGGTCAATTGAATAACCGCATCGAATCGTATCAAGTCAATCGAGACGGCGATGTTGAAACTATAAGTTTACAGTTTGACGGTGAAACTTGGTCGGGTAATGGCAGCGGCACCCTAAGCGCTTTATGTGATGCCTATCAGCAAAAAACCGGCAAAAGCATAGATGTCGTCGATTACGCTGAACATGCGGTGCACATGGAAAATATGTCCAACGGCAAAGACGCCTTTGCAGTTGCCTATGTACTTCTGCAAACCGATGAAGGCAAAAAAGTCGGCGTCGCCACCGCACAAGACACCGTTTCAGCGATGATTCAAGCCACGCTTAAAGGCATTATGGCGAGCTAAAATCGCCTACCATCTATAACTAAACCACTCCGAATAGCAGTATTTTCTAACGGGAAATGCTGCTTTTTTGTTTTAATAATGCTCAAAAAATAAAATTTAGAGTAAATTACACAAATTAATTTTACTCTGACACCTTTATTCTCTAACAAAAACAGTAGGTTAGTGTAAATTACATTACGAAATAATTATATAAAACGGCGACAAAAACAATGATTGACACACGCAATATATAGCATTTAGGATGTCTAATAATAGTTATATCTCAAAAATGGTTCTAAATTATGGAAATGACCGACCCTCATGATGGTTTAAACGAGTTACAGAAAGCTCTTGATAATAAATTGGTTCAAATGACGCAATGTGAGCTACATCCTGAAATCAACTTCCTATTCGATAGGCCCAATGAAGAATACAGGTTTAGTTATGCTCGAATTGAAGGCGGTAAAATCATAGCATTTTGTGTTTTAGTCCTTGCTGAACCCCTAGAGGGACGAACTTGTTTAGGTGTAGGTTATGCTGTTCCCGTGGAGTATCGTAATCAAGGGTTTGCAACCGATATTCTAACCAAAGCTATTGATGAATTTAGCCTTCATACATTTAATAGTAATGACATTGATAGCTTTTATTTAGAGGCCATTGTTAGCAGAACAAACATACCATCACAAAAAGTGGTATCGAAAGTATTTAATAGCGATCCTAGAGAATGTACAGATTCTTTTTCGGGGGAGCCCGCTTACTCATATACAAAATTAATAAATAAGATATAACAAAAGCATAAAGTCGGACAGCCGCTACGCGGCTTCCGCTTATGCCAGTCGTTAAATGGCAATAGGAGATTTTTGAGTGGATTTAGAGAAAGTACAGGAAATACTTGTTGCCAATGGATATATGGTTGATGAAATAAAAGCCATTGGCTATGGGCAGCAAATTAAATTCACCAATGGCTCATCGGTGAATGTATACGATTCAGGAAAGATAGTTGTTGGTGGTAAAGAGCAGGACAATGTAAAAGCATTGCTTGGTCTTAATCCAGGTGGTCAACCTGCAGCCGTGCCAGCAGCAGGCATCGTACGTGGTAATAATAAAGTTTTCGTTGTTTATGGTCATGATGAGCCAGCTCGTACCCAGTTAGAGGCAATGCTGCGGCGCTGGGGTATGGAGCCTCTAATCCTTGATCAGCTGCCATCGGAAGGTCAAACTATTATCGAAAAATTGGAAGCCTATACGGCCGATGTTCAATTTGCGGTCGTTTTGGCAACACCTGATGATAAAGGGCATCGGTCTGAACACCCAGATGAATCGGCGTACAGGGCGAGGCAAAATGTGGTTCTCGAACTCGGTATGTTGCTTTCTAAATTAGGCCGAAAGCGGGTGGCGATTCTCCTTAAGCAACAAGAAAACATGGAGCGCCCTTCAGATATCCAAGGGCTAATATATATCCCATTCAAAGATGACCTTGCTAAAGAGGCAGGTTTAATTCTGGCAAAAGAAATGTGTGCTCAAGGGTATAACATTGATGTTGCTCGCATCTAAATTGCCATTTAACAAAGTGCTGCTAGGGACAAACCTACGCTGCGCTTCGGTTTACCCCAGAGCACGGCGTTGGGCGTAAATAAGGAAAGCAAGTTTGTACTTTTACGTTGATGAAAGCGGCCATACAGGCACAAACCTTTTTGACGAAAATCAACCGATTCTCTACTACGGTGTATTGTCTAGTAGGGTCAACATTGATGTATTAGCTGAGAACACGCTAAGTGCGCTTAGAAAACGACTAGGCGTAAACAGGTTGCATGCAAATGAGTTAGGTAATGCTGGAATAGCGCAAATATCAACGGAAATATATAACCTACAGAAAAGGCATGATCTCAGATTTGATATCTACAGAGTGGCAAAAGCCGATCATGCATTAATAAGTTTTTTCGACCAGGTTTTTGATCAAGGCCTAAATCCGGCAATTACGTGGTCAGGTTACTGGACGCCAATGCGTTACGTCCTTTTGCTAAAACTGGCATATTTATTTGACGAGGAAACACTAAAAAAAGCATGGAACGCAAGAATAGAGCTTAATGATCAAAAAGCAGAATCTGGCTTAGTAGAAGTCTGCAATATAATTAAAGGCAGAGTCGGAGAATTGCCAGATGAAAGGTCAAGAACATTAATCTACGACACTCTAAATTGGGCTGAAAATAACCCCTCCGCGATTTACTACAACGCAAAAAGAAAAAAGGACATGCTTTCTATCACGCCAAATCTAATCGGGTTTCAGTCTGTAATGCATGGAATTACGTTGCGCCTACTGAAAAACGGCAAGAAAGCGTCTCAAATTACAGTCGATCAACAGTCTCAATTTAATAAAGCGCAAAAAACGCTAGCTGAATTTTACGCATCAGCTCGGGATGTTCCAATGGTTACTGGCCCAGGGTTGCCCGAAATTAGCTTTAAAGGCATGCCGACAATACCAATTTCATTTAAAGCAGGTACTGATAGTGCTGGTCTTGAGTTGGTGGATGTGTATCTATGGATATTTAAACGTTTAATGGAAGAGAAAGAACTAGCACCAGAAACATATCCAATCATTCAAAAGCAAATGCATAAAAGCAGAACTGATGAAATTTCTATTAATGCCATAGCATCAAGGTGGGAAAAGTGGTTTGAAGATTTGCCGGAGCCAACAGAAGAGCAAATGAAAAAAGGCAGAGAGCTCATGGCTCTCGATGAAAAGAGAAGACTGGAAGGTATGACCGTAAGCGCCCAACAAGGCGTTCCAGCCGACGCCAAAAAGCGGCGCGGCTGAACTTTAGCGTTAACTGCCCGTTGCAAGGAGTTTGAAATCCAAACTTTCTTTAGTCTTTTCACAAATCAGTTATCGTAGAATCCTAGAAACGTCTTTTGTAAGGATTAACGATTATGTCTGTTGCTAGCCAATATCAAACCGATACCGCACCGTTGAATATGGATCTGTCGGAACGGGTTGTCGCCAATACTGCAAACCATCCTTGGTTGGAAAGTCCGTCTAAAAAGGTATTTCGTAAACCTTTAGAGCGAGAGTCGTTGGAGAGTGGCAGAACGACCAGTATTGTGCGTTTTGCGCCGGGTAGTTACTTTCCTGAACATTCACATCCATTAGGTGAAGAAATCTTTGTTTTGGAAGGTGTCTTTTCTGATGAAAACGGTGACTATCCTGCCGGCAGTTATTTGCGTAATCCACCGAATTCACGGCATTCGCCATTTTCCAAGCAGGGCTGTACGTTGTTTGTAAAGCTGGATCATTTTGATGCCGACGATAGTGAATCCGTGCGTATTCAGACAGAAAGCGCGCAATGGCAACCGGGGCAGGGCAATTTAAAGGTTTTACCACTGCACAGTTTTAAAGGCGAGCATACCGCCCTGGTCTGGTGGCCTGCGGGTGAAGTTTTCCAGCCGCATATTCATATGGGCGGTGAAGAAATTTTGGTGCTCAGTGGCGAGTTTGCCGACGAGCAGGGTGTTTATCCGAAAGGCACTTGGTTACGCAATCCCCATCAAAGCCGGCATCATCCGTTTGTCGAGCAGGAAACGCTTATTTTGGTTAAGGTAGGGCACCTGTAGTGTCTATGCCTATTTGCATCGGTATCGACCTCTCAGGGCCGTCTAATGCACAAGATACTAGCCTTTGTCTGCTCTCGGATTCTGCAATAACTTTATACAACGATTGCAATGACCAAAAAATTATCGAGATTTTGCAGCTGCTACCGACTGATCAAGCGGTTTTTATTGCTGCGGACGCACCTTTAACCTATCAAGACGGTGGCGGTTTTCGCGATATTGACCGAGCATTGCGTCAGCATTTAAATCAACAAGGTTTTAAAAAAATTGGAGTCATGGCGCCGACCATGACGCGCATGGCTTACCTGACTCTGCGAGGTCTGCGCTTGAAAGAGATCTGCCGAGAATTTTCGCAAATTCAGCTGTTTGAAACCCACCCGGGGGCGGCACTGGTTTGTTCTGGAATCGATTATGAGTTGGTGCAAAAAATCAAAACCGAGCCGCAAGCCATTCAGAGTATTTACGAGCAATTAGCACGATGTTTGCCAGATTCAATGCGTTTACCGAACATTCGATCAGATCACGATTTAATGGCGTTAAGCGCCATGCTAAGTGCTTACAATCTTAGTCGTAACCTGTCTAATTGGCAGATTCAGTCAGAGATTATTGGCCAGCCGGATTTTATTTTGTGAGGGGTTATGAGTGAATCTGTAAAGCGTGTTTGGGTTTTTGCCGCGACTGGCGGAATCGGTGCGGCTTTTGGAAAAGAGCTCAGTAAACGCTTTGCGGGCTGTCAGCTTGTCGGTTTTGCACGCAATCCAGAAAAAATTGATGCCTCGGTGTTTCAGCAAAGTTTTGCATTTGATTTGGCTCAGCCGGAGCAGTTTTTAGATGTAATTAAAGTCGCTAGCCAATTGGGGGCGCCGGATTATGTGTTGATTGCCAGTGGTTGGTTGCATGATGCCGATACCCAGCCGGAGAAAACCTACCGTGCATTAAACGCGCAACATCTGCAAAAATCTTACCAGTTAAATGCGATTGGCCCAGTCATGTTAGTGCAAGCGATATTGCAAAACTTTGGCGTAAAAACGCCAATGAAAATTGGTGTTTTATCCGCTCGTTTGGGCAGTATTTCTGACAATAAAATGGGTGGTTGGCATGCCTATCGAGCCAGCAAAGCCGCGTTAAATATGCTACTGAAAAACATCGCTATTGAGTTGAAAATGAAACGCTCGCCGATCACGGTTTTTGCCATTCAACCAGGGACTACCGATACTCGTCTTTCCAAACCTTTTCAAAAAGGGTTACCGCCGGAGCAACTACAAACGGTTGAATTTACCGCGCAAAAAATTTGCGATTTATTTGCAGAGGTTAAGCTCGCGCACAGTGGCCAGTTAATTGATTTTGCCGGCAATATTATCGAACCTTAGCCGCTAAATGCTGAGTTCGATAAATCCGGTTTTAGTAAATTCAGCCTGTTTTTTGACGAATGGTGCAATCTTAAACAGATCGCCATTACTTCCGTGACAAACTTCGTTAATTCCGGCTTGTTTTGCCAAGTCGGCTAAAGCTTGCAGGTGTTGTGGTTCGCCATGTGTCGGAATCAGTGTTTTCGGTTTGACCAGATTGAATAATTGCAATAAATCCTGCTTCGCCGGATGACCGGAGGCGTGTAGCGGAATGGTGCTGTCTTCGGCATGAATCACTTCGACTTGCTGGCTTCTTAGGCGTTCGATTAAACGGTCGATGCGTTCTTTATTTGGCGGAATTTTAATCGAGCTGAAAATCACCGTGTCGCCTTCATCTAAAAATAGCCAAGGGTGGCGTTGATTCGCTAACTTGGTGAGTGCGGCGCGCGGTTCGGCTTGCGAGCCGGTGGCGACCACAAGAACTTCTTCTGGTGGTAAATAACCGATGTGTTTAGGGTCAATCAGTTCCAAGTTTTTCGGCCAGTAGTTGAGACGTTTGGCAATCGATACCATCGTTTCCATTGAACGACCGAAAGTGGCCATTTTACGTTTGGTTTTGGCAGCGATTTTGGCGATGGTCACCAGTCGCGCGATATTAGAGCTAAAACAGCCGACTACGACGCGGTTTTTCGACTTGGCAATGGTTTGATATAACCCTTGATAACAGGCGCTTTCTGACAGGGTACTGCCTTCTTTAACCGCATTGGTTGAGTCGCAAATCATCGCATCAATACCGTAACTGCCAATCAGACTGTAAAGTTGCGGATTAAAAGGCTGTCCAAGCACCGGATTCGCATCGATTTTCCAGTCTCCGGTGTGCAGGACTTTAGCAATCGGTGTTTCGATAAGCAGGCTAGCTGCTTCTGGCACTGAGTGTGGCATCGGCAGCCAAGTGACGCTAAATTCACCGAAATCATAGGATCGCTGAAATTCAATTTGAAAAAGCGGAATCGAATGTCCCCAAGTGACTGAATTGAGTTTATTAAGCAACAATTGATAAGCAAATGGGGAAGCATAGACCGGTGCTTGTAAGCGCGGCCAGAGTTCCATAATCGCCCCCAGATGGTCTTCATGCGCATGAGTGACGATGATTGCTTGCAGGTTTTCGCTTTGCTGTTCGATAAACTGCGGATCTGCGCAGACGCGTTTTTCCTGTAAACCTTCATGCAAAAATCCCATGCCGCAATCGACCATCAGCCACTGTTTATTGTGGCCGTAAAGGTTCATATTCATGCCGATTTCGCCGGTGCCGCCAAGCGGTAAAAACCAAAAGTCATGTTTTGTTGGGGTTTGAATAATTGGATGTGCAGTCATGAAATGTCTTTAAATTTTACGATTCAGGTTATTTGAACACATTCCAGCGACGGGATTTGTTCTGTATTTCCCCAAAGGTTGATGAAAATTCAGACTTGATTATGTTGAAAGTTTGATTGAGTTTGCAATCGCGCCGCTAGTTAGAAAAGTGTTTAACCGCCTGTTAAAGATTCATTAGGCGGTTTGGGTTTGGTTTAAGAGACCTATATTGTGTCGCTTAAATAGCTGGTTTACCACGGCCGATTGAGTAAATTGGCCCAGTGGGTTTGCCGGTTGGAGAACCTGTTTCATCTTCTAAAGTTAATTCAAAGAGCTGATTTGGTTGTAACGGTGGGAGTTTGTCAATATCCACTTGTAAGCTTTGTCCTTTTTTGACTAAGCCAAGCGATATGGGTGCGTTCCAGCCGTCCGCTTTAGTCCAAAATTGCAGAGCTTTACCTTCTGGAATTTCCACTGAACCGAGCGGAATTAACTCAATTTTTTGGTTATTACCTGCTTGAATCACCCAACCTGGCGATTTAGCTTGCGGTTCCACCAGTACAGCAATATAAGTGGTTTTTCCGGGCGCTTGTTGTACGTATTGAAATAGTTGAATACTGAGCAACAAGCTTGTTATAAAACCAGCCAAAGCAAAACCACGCCATAAGCTTAAGCTTTGCCAAAAATATCTAAGACTTTGCGATTTTTGGCGTGGTTGAAAGGCTTTATTCTGGCGTTCTAAAGCGTCTAAACTGCGTTCAATTTTAGCACTAAGCGGTTGTGCTAGCGGCACAGTGGGTAGTTGGTCTGTTATTGCAAGTAATTGATTTTGAAAGTCATTAACTTGTTTTTGCAAGGCCGGGTCCTGCTGCATTTGCTTTTCAAACGCATTTTTTTGTGCAAAATCCAATAAGCCCAAAACATAAAGTTCGGCGTTGATTTGCGGGTCATGTTGTTGAGTGTGTTGACTCATTGCAGACACTCCTTTAAAGCCTGCAGGCTTCGTCTTATCCAGGTTTTAATGGTACCAATCGGTTTATCCATTAAATGTGCAATTTCTTCTTGCGTGTAGCCGTGGATATAGGCCTGTAAGATGCATTGCTTATTGGCTTCGTTAAGCTGTTCGATACAGTGATACAAATTTCTGTTGTGCAGCGAATTTTCTGCTTCGTTGCTGGCGTTGTGCTCGTTTTCGGCTTGTAATTGATCCATCAAATCGGTCAAAAACTCCGGATCGGCTTGCACCTGTCGTTGGTTTTTTTGCAGAGCGTTTAAAGCTAAATTACGTGTTAAGGTATAAATCCAACCTCGTGCAGAACCGAGTTCTGGACGGTAAGTTTGCGCACTGGTCCAAATCTTAATAAAGGCGTCGTGCACAATTTCCTCTGCCAAACTTTGATTTTGCAGTATCCGGTAAACCACGGCGATTAAGCGAGGCGCCTCTTGTTGGTATAGGGCGGTTAAAGCGCTACGTTGTTCGGCGGCACACGCTAATAGCGCCGCTTCGTAATCAAACAAGGATTGTGACATACCCATTTGTCTCTTTAGACCCTATAAAAAAAGCCCAGTATAGCGAACTGGGCTGAGGTCTGTTAAATATTCATACGGGTTTTTTACCCGCTATATTTCAGGAAACAGAGAGTCCTTCTTTATTGGGTTTCGATGAGGCATAGCACGCCTCTATTTTTAAGGGGCATTACAAAATTTTTAGGCTCGTTACCTGTCTGGTTCAGATTCGGGATAACCGTCATCGGTCATCCTTTATCTAATCCTAAATTTTGTGGTGCTTGAAATCATTTAAAGGTGCTCAGTGTCTCCTTGGGTGCTATTTTGGGTCAGTTAAATAATTATTTAGCTTTCCAGAATAGGTAGTCACCAGAATAGTTTACAACCATTTTATGACCCACTTTGCTCGTGTTACAGCCTTCAGCAGGTGCTTTACCGCCGTTTAGGTTGATACGTTGGATGTAGGTTACGCCTTTTAGCAGACCGTCTTTTTCAGAGGCGTTTGCTTTAACCAGTTGCATTGGAATGCTGCCTGCTTTTGATGGAGAAACGGCAAGTTGTTTACCAGTAATTGAAGAACCGTCAAACGCTTCCCAAGTTGCTGGTGGTCCAAAATAAGAGATTGCTGCATTGCCTTGAATGTCACTCAAAATTGCACGTGGTCCAGCGAATGCCCATCCGGTTTTGCCGTCTGTCGTTTTGCATTCCCAAGTAATATTACCTTTAGCGTGTGTAACAAGAGCAAGTTCGTTACCTGCAGGAACTTGAATTGATTCTGGAAGAGTAGACTGGTTAAAAGCTCCCGCTTGTACAGAGGTTGCAATGGCGAATAAACCGACAAGTGTAAGGGAGTTGCTGATGATTTTTTTCATTGTGTAGCTTCCTAAATTTCAAAGTTAGTTGCATATCATTCCGCAGAATGAATGAGCGAGTTTTGTGCGCTTTCAATAGGTACTACCGATGAGGTAACGATTTAGTTTCAAAAAAAATCATTTTTTTTAATTATTTTTAATCGATTATTTTTTTAATAATAAAAACAATAAGTTAATTTACTTTGGTGGATACGAAATGTCGCAATAGCGTTTTAGTCGAGTGAATTTTTGCGGTGTTGCGATTGTTTAGCATGGTCTTTGCTAAAACAGCGTATAACCTAGGCGGCGCAGAATAAATCTAAATGGCTTTAGTTATAGAACCATTTGGCTGAGCAAAGTGGCTATTTAGTGTCATGTCGTGGTTTGACAATACTAGAAAGCAGCATTGCGATGTGGTTCAAAGCGCCTACAGGTAAGGCTTACAAGGCGGTTTTGTTATTGACCTTTTGATTCATTGCTTTTGCTATCTACTTTGAGGGGAGTCTGGAATTGAGGCTTTGCAATCCCTTGCGGCAGTCAATGGGGATTATTCTGTGCCTCTTAATTAAACAAAGAGCGTTGTTGGACTTGCACCACTATTGTGCGTTCTGCGTTCTTTCGTTTACCCAACAGACAAATCTGAAATCATTTTTATAAAAGATAAAAAAAAATTCACTTTCTTTTTTTACGTCTATTAGGCAATGTGATAAGCCGTTTCACGAGATTATTACTCAATTTTTTGCAAGGAGATGTCGACAATGCAGCAGGCAGATATTGGATTGATCGGGCTGGCCGTAATGGGACAGAATTTGGTTCTAAATATGGCCGATCACGGTTTTAAAGTGGCGGTCTACAACCGTTCGCCCAGCAAAACTGAGGAGTTTCTCGCCGCCGAGCCAGATAACCCGAATTTAGTCGGTTGTTTTAGCATTGCAGATTTAGTTAATTCGCTGCAAGCACCGCGCAAAATTATGTTGATGGTTAAAGCGGGTCAAGTGGTTGATCTGTTTATTGAACAGTTATTACCGCATCTGCAAGCGGGTGACATTATTATCGACGGTGGTAATTCTTTGTATACCGATTCACAGCGTCGTACCGAGGCCTTACAAAAACAAGGTATTTTATTTATTGGTACAGGTGTTTCCGGTGGAGAGGAGGGTGCGCGTTTTGGGCCTTCTATTATGCCAGGCGGCAATCCAGACGCTTGGCAGGCAGTTAAACCGATTTTTCAAGCAATTTCTGCTAAAGCCGATGCCGCGCCATGTTGTGATTGGGTTGGCGATGGCGGAGCCGGGCATTACGTCAAAATGGTACATAACGGAATTGAATATGGCGATATGCAGTTGATTGCAGAAAGTTACCATTTGATGCGTTATGGCATGGGGTTGAGTGCGAAAAAATGCCAGAAGATTTTCGCTAAGTGGAACAAGGGGGTGTTAGACAGTTATTTGATTGAAATCACCGCTGAAATCTTGAAATTTACGGATGCTGACGGTAAACCGTTGGTGGATAAAATTTTGGATGCTGCTGGGCAAAAAGGGACTGGAAAATGGACGGGAATCAGTTCTTTAGAGTTAGGGATTCCGGTAACCTTAATTACCGAATCGGTTTATTCACGGTGTCTTTCCGCTTTAAAAGACGAACGAAACAAAGCGCAAAAAGTGTTTGGTAAGGCGCCCAAACCGCCTAAGTTCGATAAGGCTGAGCGTAAAGCGCTGTTAAAAGCGATTCACGATGCGCTCTACGCTTCAAAAATTATCTCTTATGCGCAAGGTTATATGCTAATGCGTGAAGCGGCCAAAGAGTTTGGCTGGCAGTTAAACTATGGTGGTATTGCGCTTATGTGGCGCGGCGGCTGTATTATTCGTTCGACTTTCCTTGGCGAAATCAAAAATGCCTTTGAAAGCAATCCAGGTTTAAGCAATTTGTTAATCGCCGATTTCTTCAGTAAAGCGTTGCAAGAGAGTCATGAAAACTGGCGTAAAGCGGTTATTTTTGGGATTCAACAACAGATTCCAACCCCAGCGTTAAGTTCCGCTTTGGCTTTCTTTGACGGTTATAAAACCGCTAAATTACCGGCCAATTTGTTGCAAGCACAACGTGATTATTTTGGCGCGCATACTTATGAACGCGTGGATGCGCCGCGAGGTACTTTTTTCCATACCGATTGGATTCAATCTGGTGGTCGGGTGAGCTCAACCACCTACGAGGTGTAATCATGGCGCAATCCTGTACTTATGTGGTTTTCGGCGCGACTGGAAACCTTTCAATGACAAAGCTAATGCCTGCTTTTTACCATTTGGAAAAGCATCGACGTTTGGCTGATGATGTCAAAATTCTTGCCATAGGGCGTCGTGATTGGAACCGTGAAGAGTGGTTAGAAACGGTCAAAGACGCAGTCATACCCAAAGCGCGTGGCGGAATTACCGATGATGTTTGCGAGCGATTTTGTCAGCGGCTAGATTATTTCAAAATGGATATTCTTGCGGCGGATGAGTATGAGAATTTGAAGCAGCATATTAGTGCGAATCATTGGCCGACCAATATGGCTTTTTATTTGTCATTAGGGCCGGATCAATTTGCTCCTGCGGTTGAGTATCTTGGTAAAGCCGGTCTGCTGAAGCAAGATTCTGGATGGCGTAGAGTGGTGTTAGAAAAGCCATTTGGCTATGATGCGGAAAGCGCAAAACAGTTGCAAAAGCGCTTGAATAAACACTTGGATGAAGAGCAGACTTACCGTATCGATCACTATCTTGGCAAAGGTATGGTGCAAAATTTAATGGTTTTCCGGTTTGCTAATTTGATGATGGAACCATTATGGAATCGTAACTATATTGATCACATTCAAATCACCCATGCGGAAGATAAATCGGTCGGCACGCGCGCCGGTTATTACGATACCAGTGGCGCGATGCGCGATATGATTCAGTCGCATCTATTGCAACTCTTGGCTTTGGTGGCGATGGAGCCTCCGGCATCAATGGAAGCTGAAGCTTTGCGTAACGAAAAGGTAAAATTGCTGCAATCTGTTCGGCCTATTATGAAAAAGAATGTGCATAATCAGGCTTATCGTGCGCAGTATGCTGAAGGGGTGGTGAATGGTCAAACTGTGCCAGCGTATCTGCAAGAGCCGGATGTTGCTGAGGACAGTGTGACGGAAACTTACGCGGCTTTAAAATTGTATATTGATAATTGGCGTTGGGCGGGGGTGCCGTTTTACATTCAAACCGGTAAAAATATGCCGAAAAATCGTACGATTGTGGCGATTCGCTTTAAACACCCGCCTAAGCAGTTTTTCCGTGAGTCGCAGGTTAAGAAAATGGAGCCTAATTGGGTGGTTTTTGGGATACAGCCCGAGGAATCGATTCGTATCGAAATCACTGCTAAGCAGCCTGGTCTGGAAATTATGACTGAGCAGACCAGTCTGGATGCGACGTTAAAAGGGGATGACAACAATACTTATGATGCTTATGAAGAGTTGTTGTTGGACGTGATAAAAGGAGACCGATCTCTCTTCTTACGGTATGACGAAGTCAAGGCTGCTTGGAATGTGGTTGACCCAGTGCTACAAGCTTGGGCGGCAGAAACGGCTTATATTGACACCTATCCTGCAGGAACTTGGGGGCCAGATGGTGCGAAGAAGTTATTTGACCATCCTGAGCAATGTTGGCGATATCACTATACGCCGGAGTGTGCCTAGTAATGAGTGTACAGACAGTAACGTTTAGCGACAGTTCTGAAGAGTGGCAGATTTACTCAAAAACCGAGGCTTTGGTGCAGGCGGCGGTGGCTTATATATTGCAAGCCGCTAGCGCAACGATTGAGGCGCGTGGTGCGTTTAATTTGGTATTGGCTGGGGGCACGACACCGATTGCTATTTACAAACAACTGGCGCAATTAAGTGAAGCAGAAGCACAGTTTTCAAAATGGTGTTTGTTTATGGGTGATGAACGGGTATATCCGAGTGATCACCCGGAGCGCAATAGCCTGGCAGCTGAACAAGCTTGGTTAAAGAATGGCAGCGTGCCGAGTGAACAGATTTTCTTTATGCCAACCGAACTTGGGCTGGAAGAATCGGCAATTATTTATCGCGATATGATTGAAGGTGTTCACTTTGATTTGGTCTTGCTCGGCATGGGAGAAGATGGGCATACCGCCAGCTTGTTTCCAGGGCATAACCGAAAGGATGTGCGTGGTGTGATTAGCGAAACACAATCGCCTAAAGCACCGAATGAGCGACTCAGTTTGTCTTACCAGCGGATTAATTCGGCGGCTAAGATTTTAAAATTGATTACCGGTTCGGCAAAATTTGAGGTTACCCAGTTGTGGTATCAAGCTTTGCAAACGGGCAAGCTTGCCGATTTACCGATTGCTAAAATTAGCGGGCGACAACAGACTTTAACCTTGCTGGATTCCAAGGCTTTTCTAGGTTAGGGATTCAAATCTGTGTTTTCTGAGGCGTAAAAAAACCGAGTTTGGGGCATCCAACTCGGTTTTTTTGTGAACAAATTATTCGCTTATTTGTAAGCGTCCGGCAATCACCGATTGCTAGGTTGCCAATTGTGCGGTAGGAGTTGGTCGATTTGACTGGCTTTATGGGTGGGTAAGCGTTCAAGCACGTCTTTGAGATAGGCGTAAGGATCCAGACCATTGTTTTTAGCTGATTGAATCAAGCTCATAATATTCGCCGCACGTTGACCACTGCGTAGACTGCCGGCAAACAGCCAGTTCTTGCGACCTAACGCCCAAGGTCGGATTTGATTTTCTACCCAGTTATTATCGATGGGCAGGCGGCCATCTCCAAGGTATCGGCTTAAGGCATCCCAACGTTTCAAGCTATAGTGAATCGCTTTTTCCGTTGCCCCACCTTTGGGCACTTTTTCTCGATGGACCTTCAGCCATTTGAGCAGCAAGTCCATGATCGGTTTGGATTTTTGCTGCCGGATTATCTGTCGTTCCTCTGGGGCTAAGGGTTGAATCTCTTTTTCAATGGCGTAAAGTTGTCCCATTAGTTCAATGGCTTGAATGGCAATCGTGCTTTTGCCGCTTTCATGCAGTTCCACGAACTTACGACGGGCATGCGCCATACAGCCCACTTCGCTCACGCCTTGTTTAAAACTGGCTTTGTACCCAGGATAGTCATCACACACCAACAATCCTTTCCAATCCTGTAGCACCTCTCTTGCGAACTTGCCGTTTCGTCCTTCACTGAAGTGGTAATACACCGCCTTATGTTGTGCATTGGCTGGATTGGTGTAGGCCCACAGATAGGCTTTATGGGTTTTCTTATTCCCCGGCTTGAGCATGGGCACTGGGGTTTCATCGGCGTGCAAGACCGGTTGCGTCAGCAAAAAGTCTTTGAGTGCTTGAGCCACCGGTTCAAGTTGAACACCACAGACGCCGACCCATTCGGCTAAAGTGGAACTGGGTAATTTAACACCGGCCCGTTCAAAGATCTGAGCTTGACGATACAGCGGTAAGTGATCAGCGTATTTGGCGATGAGCAGATGTGCGAGTAACCCAGAGGTGGGCAGACCTTTATCAATGATTTGTGGGGGCATCGGTTTTTGAATCAGAGTTTCACAGGTATCGCACGCCCATTTGGAGCGAATATGACGTTCAACTTGAAACGTCCCGGGCAGATAATCCAGCTTTTCACTGACGTCTTCACCAATATGGCGTAATTGACAGCCACATGAACAGGTGGTGGATTCGGGATCATGACGGATGTCAAGACGAGGTAGGTGTTCGGGTAGCGGCTGACGCTTAGGTTTTTTCTTTGGTTGCGCTGTGTCGGTTTTGTCTCTAAGCGCATCCAGTTCCGATTCAATCGCGGCAATGTCGGCATCGGTCACTTCATCCAACAGTGTCATCTGTAAGGCGCTGATCTGTTCACTTTTGTGTGAGAATTTTAAACGTCTGAGATAGGCTAACTCATAGGTGAGTTGATCGATTTTAAGCTCTTTTTGTTGAATGGCTTTGGCATCGGCGGCGATGCGCTGGTCTTTTTCTTCAACCTGAACCAACAACTGCGCCGCCAGTGTTCGTAACTGGTCAGCAGAGAGTTGATGGAGGTTTGGCATTGTTTTCATGCCGCGGATTATAAAGACTAACTCAGTGATAAGGAAGTCTCGAGCCGTTGCCAAGGCAAGCCCTGCACCAGTGCCAGACATTGTTCAGGGGAGAGTGTCACGGAATCGCCCCGCCACAGCTCAGCCCAATGGAATTTACCTTGATTCAAACGTCGAGCACACAGCCAGATGCCTAAGCCATCGTGGATCAGTATCTTCATTCGATTGCCACGCTTATTGGCAAACAGATACGCATGATGGGGTTTGGCCTCACCAAACACGGCAATGACACGAGCTAATGCGGTATCGGGTCCTGCACGCATATCCATGGGTTCAGTCGCCAGCCAATAATGATCAATGCGAATCATGACTGCACCGACTTGACAAAGGCGCTTAATTTGGCCAATTCTGTGACAGGCCAGTGCACAGCAATCTTGCCTTGAGGTGCAGGCAGTTCGACCAAGAGCGTTTGAGGCGATGACGGCGGCAGATCGTTCAAGACCAGCGGAATAAATGCCGCTTGGGAAGCATGGCGCTTTTTAAGCTGACGCTTCCAGTTCTGTATTTGATTGGCATTGATGCCGTAGTCTCGAGCCACTTGTGCAATCGAGGTGTTAGGGTCCTCGCAAGCGGTCAAAACCTGCTGTTTGAATTCCCGTGAGTAGCGACGGCGAATCTTTTTGACTGTGGGAAGCGTTGATAGTGTGTCTGTCATAATAAGTGCCCATTTAAAATACGTGGGCACCTAATTATTCACAGATAAGTGTGGTTGGTAAGAGGTGTTTACCGGATAGTTACGGTAATCTGTTCGGTTACACCGATTTTGTGATAACCCGCATAGTCATCGGTTTGTAGGTAAGCGTCAATTTACCCACATCTAAAATTCCTGAATAAAGTTCGTTATTCTTCTATGTGTTTTCAATCACAGGAGAATTTTGATGAGCAAACACGAACTTTGGGTGCAGCGGATTGCCGATTGGCAAGCCAGTGGTCTTTCACAACGGGCATTTTGCCAGCAGCAAGGCTTGGCGATTTCAACCTTTTATACTTGGCGACGTAGGCTTCGAAACTTAAGCCAAGAACCCATCAAAGAATCTTCTGCCTTTTTGCCGATGGTGATTCACGATCAGCCTGAACCGTGCTCAACCAGCATTGCAGTCAAGGCAAAAGGATTGGTATTTGAGTGTTCCGTGGTGCAATTAGCGCAATTAATCACCGAGTTGAATCGTCATGCTTAGACCAAGCTTTGATGCACACGTCTTTGTCTATCGGGATCCGGTGGATATGCGTAAATCCATTAATGGACTGGCGGCCATTGTGGAAGCTGAGCTGGGACATTCTCCCATGAATGGTGCACTGTTTGTGTTTTGCAACCGTTCTCGCGATAAGGTCAAACTCCTCTACTGGGAGCGCAATGGCTTTGTGCTCTGGTACAAGCGATTAGAGAAACACAAGTTTAAATGGCTCAATCCTCAGGAAACAAAGGATTCGATTGAAGTTACCGGCAAACAGCTCAATCAGTTACTCGATGGCTTGGATATTTTTCAACAACCGCATGAGTCACTTTTCTATGACAACGTGAGCTAATTCGGGTATCTTACCCGCCCATGAAAACACCTCTGACTGCTCACGATTTACCCGATGATATCGATGCCTTAAAAGCCTTGGTTTTGCAAAAAGACCAGCACATCGACACCTTATCAACGGAAGTCAGTCGCCTGTCTGAATTAGTCATGTTCTTTAAGGTTCGTCAATTCTATAAAAGCAGTGAAAAACACCCGGATCAAGCCGAGTTGTTTAATGAGCCAGAAGTCGAAGACAGCTCAGTACTTAAAAACAGCGTTTCTAAATCATCGAATGACCTACCAAAAGAAAAGTCAAAAGCTGGTCGTAAACCCTTACCAAAGAATCTACCCCGTCAACGTGTTGAACATCGCTTACCGGTCGGTGAGAAATGTGACTGCGGCTCAGAGTTCAAAGAAATCGGTGAAGAGGTCTCTGAGCAATTAGAAATTATTCCTGCCAAAATCATTGTTCGTCAGTTAGTGCGTAAAAAATACGCCTGCCCAGGGTGTGACGGTTCGCTTAAGTTAGCGTCCATGCCCAAACAGCCGATTCCCAAAAGCATTGCGGGTCCTGGGTTACTTGCCTACATTGCCACAGCGAAATACCAAGATGGCGTACCGCTGTATCGTCAAGAAAAAGCCTTTGAACGTTTAGAGGTCGAACTGTCACGCCAAACGATGGCCAACTGGATGATTAAGGGGGTCCAACTCTGTCAGCCACTGTACAACCTACTGCAAGATCATCTGCTCGACAGTGGTTATGTGCACATGGATGAAACGCGTGTGCAAGTGTTGAATGAGGTGGGGAAAACCGCAGAGAGCCACAGTTACATGTGGGTACGCAAGACGGGCGATCAAAAACACCCAGTGGTGTTATTCGACTATGCACCGGATCGCACCACACAAACCGCCATGAATTTATTGCCTGAGTTTAAAGGCTTCCTACAAACCGATGACTATGCGGGTTATCACAAAATCGGTGCAACGGAACAGATTACCCATCTAGGTTGTTGGGCCCATGCCAGACGTAAGTTTATGGATGCCAAAAAAGTACTGCCTAAGAATAAAACCGGCAAGGCGGACATGGCACTCAATCTCATTCAAAAGCTCTATCAAATTGAACAACACATCAAAGACCAACCACCAAATAAACGACTCGAGATCCGGCAAACCGAAAGCCTGCGGGTTTTAGAACAGCTCAAAACGTGGTTGGATAAAAGCCTCAACAGCACCGTGCCCAAAAGCAAACTCGGTGAGGCCTTGAGCTATCTTGCGAAAAACTGGGAAAAGCTTCAAATCTTCACCACGAATGGGCGATTGAATATCGACAACAACCCGGTTGAGAATGCCATTCGTCCCTTCGCGATTGGACGCAAGAACTGGCTCTTTAGCCAATCGGTTAAAGGCGCCAAAGCCAGTGCGATGCTGTACAGCTTGATTGAAACCGCCAAAGCCAACGGACTCGAACCCCAAGCCTATCTCACCGATCTCTTCCGAGACCTCCCCAACTGCGACACCCTCGAGCAGTTCGAAGCACTTCTGCCGTGGAATCACACCGCATCCTAGAAAACTAGGGTGTGGGTAAATTGTCGCTTACATTTTTTTTGCATTATGTTGAGATTATCAGTGCGGATTGTGAATAATTCAGGTATATAGATTCACTGAGCCATATCCTTTTTGCTTTTTTATTTAAAAATATGCCTTCGCATCCCTTTAGAATCATGGGTTCTATCGTAATTTTTGATTTAATTGTCTGGTGTAAAGTCGGCTATGTAAAGTAAAATAAACAACTTTTGTATAATTGGTCATTTTGGGTCACCCAATTGTTGAGAAACAAGGTGATGAACTATCTTCAAAAGTATCGCCTTAGGCTGGCGTTACTTATGAAGATTGGGCACACAAGCCAATCTATCTATGCATAGGGGCTTTTGTTTTATAAGGTTTGCCGAAAAAAGAATTGAAGTGTTTGTTCGGCACCCAAAATGATTAGGTTAGCGGAATTGAAAACATAGATTTTGCAACCAGTTTGGATTGAATAAAAGATAATGGATACACACAAACCTTTTCATGTAATTCTGGATCATAACGGTGTTGTGGTTCGTTTCAGTGATCCTGAAAATCACCTTATGCACGGTCAAACAGGGGATGATTTGATCGGTATTGTCTGGATTGATTCGCTGGTGGTGACCAAAGATTATATTTGGGTGAAAAAGCTTTTTAATGATTTTATTAACCAGCAGGAAGAGTCTGGGAAATTAATTTCGTACAGTGTTTACACGAACGACGGCAACGAAGTACGTTTTGACTTTTATATGCAGTCCAGTGAAATCAATGGTCTGTACTACATCGCTTTGACTGGTTTTCCGCACACTTATCGCAAGTTGACACAGCTGAGTTTAAGTAAAACAAAAATTTTGCTTAAAGAATTGGCTTATAAATAACCATAATCTTTCGTCGTTTTTATTAAGTTCCCGCCCTAAAATCAGCTTGTATCTAATCCTTTAAATCGGTACAAGCGAAAGTCTCGCTGTCTTTTTCGATATTAAAAATAGCCGTTTACATCATGAGTAAAAGTACTCATCTTTTGTGGTATAGTTTTTCTGCAGTGTATTCGTGCTGTGATTTAATTTATATAGTAAGGATTTAGCGATGAAAAAGATTTTAGCACTCACTGCAATGGCGGCCAGTATTTTAGCGGTCAGTAACAGCTATGCACAAACCCAGCCATTTGGACAAGTTGGGGTCGCCGTTGGTGTTGATTTGATTTCTGGTCCTACCTTAGAATTAAGTTACCCTGTTACTGACTATGTCAGTTTGCGTGGAAGTTTATCGACTGGTTGGTCGTTTGATAAAACGCAAGAAGAAGAAGGGATTGATTATAATTTGCAGGTAGATGGTGCCATTAATCGCTTGGCAGTAGATGTTCGTCCATTTAAAGGCTCTTTTTTCTTGTCCGCTGGTTATGGTTTGAGCAGTTTTTCGCTAAGTGGTAGCGGCAGTGTTGAGCAGGGTAATCAATTTGATTTAGGGGATACCTCTTATACCGCCGATACGCCGGTTAACATTCGTTCTGATTTTGATTGGGATAGCGCTCCAACGCTCAGTTTTGGTTGGGGACACAGCCCGTCTCAAGGCTTAGGCTTTTTATTTGAAATGGGCGCGGCTTTTACCGGTGCAAGTAATGTTTCTTTAAATGGTACAGGAACAGTCACTGATGGTAGCAATACGTTTAGTTTAGACAGCACGCAAGGCCAAGAAGTCTTGGCGGAAGAGGAAGCCAAATTGCAAGCAGATGTGTCCGATTTAGAGTTTTTACCGATTGTTCGCATGGCAGTGACTTACCGTTTTTAATGCAACGTAGTTTATTTGTAGATAGAACCTCTAATTTTACGATTAGGGGTTTTTTTGTATTTAAAAATTGGTAATTTATCTGCTTATAAAGATTATTTGAGGGTTCGTTGAATGTCATCAGAATTAACAGAGTCTCTTAATGCGCCTGTTTGGCAAGTACTTTTTAGTGACCAAGATAGTAGTGAATTTAGTCAAAAAGTTGCGCCACAGCTGAATGCGTTAATTAAAGAAGGGCGTTTAAGCGCTTGGCAAGGATTGCATTTAGAGCAGACGAATCTTACAGAGATTGATGCGACGCTTCCTTTGGTGTGTTGGCTGAATGACAGCAACCAACGGGCTTTACTTGAAATGCCCGCCGCATCAAATTGGCAATTGGCTTTTTTACCGCATATTCAAAATATCCGCACTCAACGGCGTTTTAAAGTGGCCGTTAAATTGATGCAAGCTTGTGAGCAGATTTTGCAAGCAACGGCCACGAAACCAGTCGATTTGATGTATTGCAATCAGCAATTGGTGATGACGTCGGTGATGATTGGCGATCCACAATTGATGCGTCCGGCATCGCAAGTGCCTTTAAGTTGGTGGGGCCGCTTAAAGCAATTTATCGGCATGAGTGTGCATGTTACTCAGTCGCGCTTGATGCCTTATAAAATACAGACTGCAAAAGAGACTTTGGTGCATACCGCGGCAATTGGTATGACGATGGTGTATCGCGGTGAAGACAATGATTTTACCCGCCGAGTGTTAGAACCCAGTGAAGAAGATGAGAGTAGCTTAAATGCGGTTATTTTTGCACCGCGTAGCATTTTGGATGGTCTGAATTTTGTTTACCATCGGTTTTTCTCACGTCGTTTTGAGAATGGCAGTAATCGTCTTTATTTAGGGAAGATAAAAAGCGAATCCTTGCGTATCCATTGCAGTGGTCGTCCGCTGGATTACAGTTTGGATGGGGAGCTCAAGCAAGCGGATGAGTTGTTTTTGACGTTACAGCCTAAAGTGCTCAGTATTCTGAATCAGGACTATCCAGATAACGCTTATCATGCGGAATTAAAAGAGTCGGTGCGGATTGTTGGCTTGCCGAAGGGAGAAGTGATTAAGGATTTGGCAATGCGGCCTTTGCCGTGGATTGATCACGCCAATCCCGAAGAGATTAAAGACACGTTTGTGATGCTTAAAGAGAGCAGCAAAACGAGCCAGCCGTATTTGGTTTTGATGGTGCTGTCTACTTTATTGGCGACAGTCGGTTTGTTTGCTAATTCTACGCCGGTGATTATTGGTGCGATGATTCTCGCGCCTTTGATGAGCCCGATTATTTCGCTGTCTATGGGGTTGTTACGCCAGACACCAGATCTGATTTTTAATGCCACTAAAACCCTGCTGGTGGGGATTATTCTCAGTTTATTGTTTGCTGTGTTGTTTACGGTTTTAATGCCGCTACAGAGCTTAAATAGCGAAATATCCGCACGTCTCAGTCCAACCATTTTGGATTTAGGGGTGGCGATTATTTCCGGTATTGCAGGGGCCTATGCCAATGCGAAATCAGAAGTGGCCAAAAGTTTGGCTGGAGTGGCGATTGCGGTGGCCTTGGTGCCGCCTTTAGCGGTTTCCGGGATTGGCATTGGCTGGATGGATTGGCACGTCTTCTATGGTGCTTTCTTATTATTTATTACCAACTTGTTTGGGATTGTATTAGCGGCGGCGGCCACCTTTTTGGTGATGGGGTTTAGCCCGTTCCGTTTGGCGCAACGTGGCTTGTTTGTTTCATCAGTATTTGTCATCGCAGTGAGTGTTCCGTTGCTTTTAGCCTTTAATTCGATGGTGCAAGAGCAGCGTATGCAAAACATGCTTGAGCAGTGGCAGTGTACCGGTTTAGATTCGCCTGTTACCTTGCGTGATATTCGCCTGCATGGCGCGAATCCATTAAAAGTCTCTGCAACCTTATTGGCAAACCGTCCGTTGCAAAATGACGATTTGGATTTGATTAAACAGAGGTTAGAGGAACAATTGGGCCGTAAGATTGAACTTGAAGCCGTCTTGGCGATAAAGCGTTAGCGGTTTGCTAGAAAGCAAAAAGCCCGAGCTGAAGGTTCAACTCGGGCTTTTTATCGCTTTAAGAAATTAACACAGGGTTAAAGTCTTAAGCACCCATTGCGGCACGTTTTTTCGCGATTAGATTCTGGATGATTGGAGTCATCATCAGGTCCATTGCGTCAATCATGTACTTACCGTTACAAACCAGGGTCTCGTCGTTCTGCAAGAAAGCCCCAGGAATTTGATCTTTAATGGCTTCAAGATCGATGTCTTGGTGACGTACGTGACAGATGATCAAGGAATCTTCTGGCGCTGGTCCCATAGGTGCATCTGGCGACATGGTTGAGAACGGATCAGAGGTATCAATTAATGGTACACGGTGGAAGTTAATGTGTGTACGGTGGAACTGAGGCACGATGGTCTCAATGTAGTCCGGCATACGCTCTAGGATAACATCGCGTACTTGTTGAACTGAATAAGGACGCTCAGCGGTATCACGGAAGATTTTTTGCATCCACTCAATGTTGATAGACGGTGCAACACCGATACCTAGATCAACGTACTGGGCAACATCGTGCATCCCTTCTTCTGGGCCGTGGTCTTTACGCTTAACCATGCCGTGTAGACCTTCGTAGAATAGAACATCAGTGCCTTCTGGAATCGGTTCCCAAGGCGTGAACTCACCGGATTTGAAGTTAGTACCACCTAGACGAGCGTTGTGTTCAACCGCTTCTTCGTCAGAGTGGATGTAATAACGACGTTTACCTGTTGCGCTCTCTTTGTATTCTTTAAAAAGGGCTTCAAGTTCGTTGAACAGGTTGGCGTGCTCAGAGAAGTGAGTAAGAACTGGGCCACCGTTTGCTTTTGACTCGGCAACTTTTTCTTTCATTTCTGCACGGCCAAATTTGTGATAGCTATCGCCTTCAACAATGGCAACGTTCAGATTTTCGCGGTCAAAAATCTTTTCGACAGCGCGTTTTACGAAAGAAGTACCGGCACCAGATGATCCTGTTACCGTAACAATTGGATGTTCTACTGACATAAATGTCTCCTAAATTTAAAAAATCATTAACTATTTCAAATAGTTAATGACAGCTTTGATTTTATGAAATTTTTACAGCTTTAGACTAATGGCCGATATTAAAAACCAAATGCGGCTTATTTTCAAAGAAAATAATTCAACACGCTAGACATCGGGCGCGCTTTAAACATCTAAATTCGCTACTTGCAGTGCATTGGATTCGATGAAATCACGGCGCGGTTCGACCTCGTCACCCATTAAGGTGGTAAAGACTTGGTCGGCGACCATTGCATCGCGCACAGTGACTTGCATCAAACGGCGTGCTTCTGGGTTCATAGTGGTTTCCCAGAGCTGTTCTGGATTCATTTCCCCAAGACCTTTATAGCGCTGGATGTTCTGTCCGCGTTTTGCTTCGTTGAGTAACCATTCAATCGCCTGTTTAAAGCCAGCGACCGGTTCGGATTTTTCGCCACGTTGAATATAAGCGTCTTGCTCAATCAAACCAAACAGTTGTTCACTCAATTTAGCGATTTGGCGATAGTCTTTGGAGTCAAAGAAATCCGCATCATAAACGTGCGAACTTGGCGTACCGTGTTCGCGTTGCGTTAGGCGGACTTGGTATTTAGTGGAACCACTAATATCACTGGCCGGTTCAACAGACAATTGGTAATCCACTTTATTGATTTCGCCGTTAGCACGCAGGCGAGGCAACATTTCGTTGACCCAAGCGGTCAGCGCCTCAAAATCGTTGAGTAACTCGGTTTTGATGGTGGCGTTATCAATCAACATTTCTAAAAACACCGGGTTGTAACGGCGGCTTAAACGATTTACCACGTGCTGAGTTTTAAAATACTCTTTCGCTAAGGTTTCTAGCGCCAAGCCGCTGATTGCCGGTGTCCCTGCGCTAGGAATGAGTTCTGCACCATCAATTGCGCTTTGCAGTAAATAGGCTTCCAGTTCCAAATCGTCTTTAAGGTAGTTTTCTTGTTTGCCTTTTTTCACTTTATAAAGTGGCGGTTGGGCAATATAAATATAGCCGCGCTCAACTAATTCAGGATATTGGCGGTAGAAGAAGGTAAGCAATAGGGTGCGAATATGCGAACCATCGACGTCGGCATCCGTCATGATAATAATGCGGTGATAGCGCAGTTTGTCGATATTAAAATCTTCGTTGCCAATCCCACAGCCTAATGCGGTAATCAAAGTCCCAACTTCCGCAGAAGCGATCATTTTGTCGAAACGCGCCTTTTCGACGTTTAAGATTTTACCTTTTAGAGGCAAAATTGCTTGCGTACGACGGTCTCGGCCTTGCTTGGCCGATCCACCTGCGGAGTCACCCTCCACCAGATACAGTTCAGAAAATGCGGGGTCTTTTTCTTGACAATCGGCCAGTTTACCGGGCAGGCCGGCAATGTCCAATGCACCTTTACGGCGAGTCATTTCACGGGCTTTACGCGCGGCTTCACGCGCACGTGCAGCATCGACGATTTTTGAGAAAACCGATTGCGCATCTTTTGGATTTTCTAACAGAAATTCAGCAAATTTTTCATTCATTGCGGTTTCGACCGCCGTTTTCACTTCTGACGAAACCAGTTTATCTTTCGTCTGTGAAGAGAATTTTGGGTCAGGCACTTTGACGGAGATAACCGCCGCTAAACCTTCTCGTGCATCATCGCCAGAGACGTTGATTTTATACTTTTTGCTCAGACCTTCGGATTCTGCATAGCTATTGAGGGTGCGCGTTAAAGAAGCACGGAAACCGGACAAATGGGTTCCCCCATCACGTTGCGGAATGTTGTTGGTGAAACACAGAATGGATTCTTTGTAAGACTCCGACCACTGCATCGCCACTTCAACGGTAATGCCGTCTTTTTCGGAGCTGAAATAAAAGGCTTTTTCATGGATAAGCGGTTTATTGGTATTCATGTAGTCAACGAAAGCGCGAATGCCGCCTTCAAACTCAAACACTTCATGGCGGTCATCGCGCTTATCCAGCAGTTCGATATGGACACCGGAGTTAAGGAAAGACAACTCGCGTAGGCGCTTTAACAGGTAATCGAAATCAAAATCGATGACATTGGTAAAGGTATCGGTAGATGGTAAAAAACGAATCTCAGTACCGGTTTCAGTTGTTTCACCGACTGGCGCAAGTGGCGCATCAGGTACACCGTGAGTGTATGTCTGTTTCCAGATATGTCCTTCGCGCTTGATGGTTAAGTAAAGTTTTTGCGACAAGGCGTTGACGACCGAGACACCAACACCATGCAGACCACCGGAAACTTTATAGGAGTTATCGTCGAATTTCCCACCAGCGTGCAGTACCGTCATAATGACTTCGGCAGCCGAAACGCCTTCTTCTTGGTGAATACCGACCGGAATACCGCGTCCGTTATCGCTGACAGAAACCGAGCCGTCGGTATGGATTGTCACGACGACCTTATCACAGTGTCCAGCCAAGGCCTCATCGATACCGTTATCGACCACCTCGAAAACCATGTGGTGTAAACCGGTGCCGTCATCGGTATCCCCGATGTACATCCCAGGGCGTTTTCGGACTGCGTCCAAGCCTTTTAAAACCTTAATGGAGGAGGAGTCGTATTGCGTTTCTTCAGTCATAGAATTTCAGCGTCTTTTAGGTATTAACGAACAAAAAATGTTTGCCGATTTTACCATATTTCCCTTAGTCAGATACGAATAAAATCCGGCCTTAAGAGGGGGGATAAAGTCGGAAAAAACCAGCGTTTTAGGCAGTAAATTCAAGGTGTTAAGGGAGTTTTTGGTATTTTGTTTGTCGTCTATGTTGAGGGGCTTTTGGGCAATACCGAATTTTGAGCGACGATTAGGGAGAATTGATGTTTCGATTGCAGGCGAAAACGCGCCGCCAAAATACGGGTTTGATGGCGCGTCTGAATGGCTTTAACGCCCCGTTCCCCAGCTGGTTGGATTCGGGATTGCTTGTTGTTTATTAAGATATTTTAAGCCGATGGCGCAGCGAACAATTAACCAAACAACCACTAAAAATAGAACCAACCATCCGATAACCAGCGCCAGCAATAAAAAGCCGATAAAGCCAAATAAAAGCCCAATCCAAAAGGTGCGGATTTGGAACTGGTAATGGCTATCAAGGTAGATATTATCGCCTCTGTTAATGTACGCCATAATCACACCGATTAAGCCGGTAAACGGCACCATAATATTCGCGAGAAATAGGACATAAATAATGGTTGGCAGGGTGTTTGAAGCCGGTGGCGTTTCGACTGGCGGTGGCGTTACAGGGCTGACTGGGTGCATATTGAATCCTCAAAGATAAAAACGATTGGTTAGAGACACTGGATTGGTCCCAATTGACTTCAGCAAGCCTCGCCTGTGGAGGCTTTGAACAATTCGACTGCACTGTGTTGCTTGTTTTTGTCCTCTTTAGACATGACTGCAAACAAACGCCTTGCCCGGCCAAATTGTTCTGTGCCTGAAGCCATCTGGGCTTATTCTGTGACGTCTTAGTCGTATTGTTCTTAAGTATAGCGGTAAGGGGGCTATTTTGCAGTGCCTTTTTGAGTGCTTTACAAGGCGTTTAATTTGCCTTTTTTAAGCTGCCAAATTTGGCTATTTTCTGGATTGATAATCGGAATGAGTGATTGCGCGGTACTGGTGACAAGATGTTGGATTTGTAAGTTATCCAGTAGTTCCATCAATTTCTCGCGGTGCAGTAAATCCAGTTCGGCGGGTAGGTCGTCAATTAACATAATTGCGGGCTCGTGGGTGACCTGTTGGTGTAGTTGTGCTTGCGCCAGCATGAGCGCGCAGACAAATAATTTTTGCTGGCCACGTGAGAGGGTTTGTAGAGCTTCGTAATTGCCAAAACGAAAACGGATATCGGCACGATGGGCGCCATATTGCGTGTGTCCCAATTGTAGGTCTTTGTTCAGATTGGCTTGCATTAACTGCGCGAGACTGTCTGCGCTTTTTGGCCAACCTGGACGATAGTGACAGCCCAGTGTTTGCTCGAGTTCCGGCATGAGCGCCTGGCAATAGGTCTCAATCAGCGGCGTCAGAGTTTCTACATAGCGGCGCCGTAATTGGTCAATCTGTAAACTGGTCTCTACCAGTTGCGTATCCCATAGTTGAATCTGCAGGGCAGGTAGGCGTTGTTTAAGTGCTTGGTTGCGTTGTTTGAGTAGGCGCTTATGCTGTCGCCACCATTGGATAAATTCCGGAAACTGGTAAAAACAGCCCCAGTCGACAAATTGGCGGCGGGCTTTTGGTCCTTCTTCAAGTAAACGATGGCTCTCGGGCGTTAGTAATTGTACTGGTAGCTTTTGGGCAATTTCACTTTGTGCGCGAATGGTTTCACCGTCCAAACGCAAGGTCATATTTTGCGCGCTACGCTGCATCCCTATTCGATGGTTGGAGTAAGGTTTAATGTGACTTTGCAGTTCGGCAAAAATCACGGTTTCCGTTTTGTCATGTTGAATCAGTTGATGTATCAAACGACTGCGAAATGAGCGTCCGGTGGCCAGAAGCCAAATGGCTTCAATCAGCGAGGTTTTTCCGGCGGCATTATCGCCAATAAACAGATTTAATCCGGAGCAAAGCTGACAGTTAATCTGCTCGGCATTGCGAAATGCTTGTAACTGCAGTCGGGTAAGTTGAGTCATTCGTTGTATTCTTTGCCCCAAGTGTGATGATGACGATCGTGCCTTAAACTGACCGGTTCTTGATGTATTAGCACATCCAAATTGTCAAAGCGGTTTTTTAAGCGTTCAGTCACTTGTTCGGTGATATCGTGGGCTTGCAGTAACGTTAAGTGATCGTCCAGTTCCAAGTCGAGTTGCACAAAGCAATTTGGCCCAGATTGGTAACTGCGTAAGTCGTTAAACCCGCGTACTTGGGGAGTTGAAAGAATAATTTCGCTGATTTCACTGCGCATTGATTCGCTTAATTCACGGTCGAGCAATTGATTTAATGCCTCTTGGGCAATTTGGTAGGCGCTGTGTAAAATCCATAAGGCGATGAGCATTGCTAAAATCGGGTCTATCCAATTTAGGTGCACAAAAAATAGGCTGACGATAATTAATATCGTTGCGAATACATCAGACACATAATGAAGCGCATCAGCCGCAATTGCGGTAGACCGGGTTTTGTGCACCACATATTTTTGAAAAATGACCAGGCTGGTGGTTAAAACGAGAGATAACACCATGACGCTCAGGCCGATATTGACATTTTCTACCGGCGTATCCACCCAGATACGCTCCACAGAATAAATCATCAGATAAAGGGCAGAGCCAGCAATAAATACACTTTGCGCCAAAGCCGCCAGTGGCTCAGCTTTGCCGTGGCCGAAACGGTGTTCTTTGTCAGCGGGGATTTGTGCGATGTATACCGCCAGCATAATCATGAGACTGGCGATGATGTCAAAACCGGAATCAAGCAAAGAAGCAAGGATACTCACCGAATCGGTTTGCAGCCAGGCGTAGAATTTAATCATCAACATCGTCACCGCAACACTGACTGACGCTAAGGTTGCAATGCGAACAAGTTGTGCGTTGGTCATAATCGAGACACCTAAAACCGTCGCAAATCGACAGGCGTTATTCTATAGAAAAAAGCATTTCACGCAAATAGTGGGAATTTGATGGCGTTAAAATGCAAAAAGAGCCGGTGCAGTGCATCGACTCTTAATGGTTGAGTTGGCAGTGCCACGTTTTGACTAAAGACGCATTGGCATAATGACGTGCTGACAAGCGCAGTTGTTGTTACTGGCGGATAGCAAACAACTGCTGCTGGCGTCTTTGAACAAAAGCGTGACGCAGTCATCTTGAATCGAGTTCAAGACATCCAAAATGTAACTTACATTGAAACCGATTTCGATGTCCGCGCCAGCGTAATCAATCGCCATATCTTCGTGCGACTCATCTTGTTCGCTGTTCGACGCACTGACCGCCAGTAAATTGTGGCTTAAGTTCAAGCGGATACCTTTGAATTTATCATTCGACAGAATCGAAGCACGTTGCAGTAAGCTGCGTAACATTTCACGGTCGGTTTGTACGACTTGGTCGTTATTTTGCGGGATAACCCGACGGTAATCTGGGAAGCGTCCATCCACCAATTTACAGGTAAATACGGTTGAATCCAGCTCAACAGTGAGATAGTTTTTCGCCAAAGACACTTGTACTAGGGTGTCTTCATCGGTAATCAGTTTTGAAAGCTCCAAAACGCCTTTACGTGGCAGAATGGCTTGTGTTGCCGGTAAACCTTGAATCGCCAGTTCGGTTGAGCAGGTTGATAAACGGTGTCCATCGGTGGCAACCACGCGCAGGGTTTGGTTGCTGATGTCAAACAGCATACCGTTCAGGTAAAAACGCACATCTTGACTGGCCATGGCAAAACTGGAATGGCTGATTAACTGTTTTAACTGCTTTTGCGATAAAGACAGAGTGAGTTCACTTTGTGTAAGGTCGATAATCGGAAAGTTTTCTGCTGGTAGCGTGGATAATTTAAAACGCGAACGACCAGCAGAAAGCGCACAACGGGTTTCGTCAAAATCCAATACCACGGTCAAACCGTCTGGCAGTGAACGTACGATGTTAATGAGTTTCAGCGCTGGTAATGTGGTGCTGAAATGTTCCAAATCACAGGATTCCAGTTCGGTTTGCGCACGGGTTTCGATTTCCGAATCGGAAGCGGTCACCGTCAGCACATTATTATTAACGACAAACAGGAGATTGCTCAAAATCGGCATGGTGTGGCGTTTTTCAACAACGCTACCAACCGTCTGGAGAACTTTTAAAAGATTTTCACGGGTAATGGTGATTTTCATGCCAATGCCTTTGTCATGCTTTTGCAGAGTTAATTGGTAATAATTCGAATCAAGCTGTTGTAGTCGTCATCCAACTGATGCTCAGTTTCACGCAATTCTTTGATTTTACGGACAGCGTGTAACACCGTGGTGTGATCTCGGCCGCCAAATGCATCGCCGATTTCCGGTAAGCTATGGTTGGTCAACTCTTTTGCAATCGCCATTGCAATTTGACGGGGTCGGGCGACATTGCGTGAGCGGCGTTTGGAGTGTAAATCGGCCACACGGATTTTGTAATAGTCGGCAACGGTCTTCTGAATATTATCTAAAGTGACCATTTTCTGTTGTAGAGCTAATAAATCTTTTAGCGCTTCTTTAACCGTCTCAACGGTAATCGGACGACGATTACTAAATTGTGCGAAGGCGTCTACGCGTTTTAGTGCGCCTTCTAAATCACGAACATTGCCGCGTAATCGTTTGGCGATAAAGAAGGCGACTTCTTCGCTTAAACTGATGTTGTATTCCGAGGCTTTCTTCAACAAAATGGCAACGCGCATTTCAAATTCAGGCGGTTCAACCGCAATGGTTAGTCCCCAGCCAAAACGGGATTTTAGGCGATCTTCTAAGCCATCGACTTCTTTCGGGAAACGGTCAGAAGTTAAGATAACTTGTTTATTGCCCTCCAGCAGTGTGTTAAAGGTGTGGAAGAATTCCTCTTGCGACTGTTCTTTGTTGGCAAAGAACTGAATATCATCGATTAACAGCGCATCTAAAGAGCGATAAAAGCGTTTAAATTCATCAATTTTGTTATGGCGTAAGGCGTTAACCATATCTTGCACAAACCTTTCGGAATGCAAATAGACCACCCGTGCTTTAGGATTATCCGCCAGTAGCTGATTGCCGATGGCGTGCATTAAATGCGTTTTACCTAGACCAACGCCACCATAAATAAAGAACGGATTGTAGCTGCCCCCAGGATTTTCTGCTACTTGACGTGCTGCTGCCGCTGCAAGCTGGTTGGCTTTACCTTGTACGAAAGTATCAAACGTAAAGTTGGTGTTGAGGTTACTTTGAATACCGGATTGTCCCGCTTCATTTTTACGTGGCGCCGGTTTGTTCTTTTCTTTTAAGGGCTGCGGAACGGTTGGCTGAGAATCTTCTTCAAAATCGTTGAGGGCATAGTCACCCATTTCGATAATCACTTCTGGAGTATTTATCGGTGCAACGCGTGCAACGGCTTGACGAACATTATCCATCAGACGCTTGTTGACCCAGTCAAGAATAAAAGTGGACGGGGCAATAAGACGAATGGTGTCTTTATCTTCGATTGCGCGCAATGGCAAAATCCATGTGTGGAACTGCTGATCGTTGAGATCATCTTCTAGAATCTTAAGACTCTGTGCCCAAAGTGAAGACAATGTAGTTTCCTTAGTGAATAGTGGGCCAGGCAGCAAAACGCACTGCAATGGCAGACAAAGTTAAAAAAGTGTTTTGGTGACAGAAAAAGAGCCTAAAGCGTTGATCAGAAAGGATCAACAAGCGGAAATCGCTAT